>JAFQHQ010000109.1 GCA_017397885.1 Clostridia bacterium
AAACCGGTGGTTATGACGAAGCAGGAGCTGGATTCGCTCTGTCAGCACTATGATACCAAACGGATTTTCCCCATTGTTCAGAACAGGACCAATGACTGCATCGAAAAACTCAAAGAGATTGTGCAAAATGATAGGGAAATCGGCAAGCTCAAAGGCATGAAAGCCATTGTGACCTGGGCAAGAGATGCGGCGTATTATAATAGCGATGACTGGCGGGGAAAAAAGAGCCGCGAGGGCGGCGGAGTCTTAATTAATCAGGCGATTCATGCGCTTGATTTAATGATGCTTTTTGGCGGAAAGGCAAACCGCGTGATGTCGTCAATGATGAATTATTCCCTAAAAGACGTCATAGATGTGGAAGACACGGTGAGTGCATTTATTCAGTTTGAAACGGGTGCAAAAGGCGTGTTTTTTGCGACAAATGCCTATTCCCGTGATTCCGCTGTGGAGCTGGAACTGCATTTTGAAAACAGAGTATTTTTGTACGCAGACGGTAAGCTGTATGCAGACAAAAAGCTGATTTGTGAGGAATCTTCAGAATTTCTCGGCAAACAGTACTGGGGCAAAGGGCACTTAAAAACGCTGCATGATTATTACGCACAATCGTCAAAATTCTGTCTGGATGATGTGAAGCCTACGATGGACGTATTGTTTGCTATCTATGAAAGTGCAGAGAAACAAAGTGAGAAAACGTTATAATATGTATATAGCATTTTATAATAATTGAACAATAAGAAAAAATTGCTCAAACGTTGAAGTGACAAAAAGTAGTCTAAGGAAAAAGGTTCATTTCAATTTTGTTTGGGCATTTTTTTTGCTTATTTTTAAGAACCGAATTGCAATCTAAACAAGCAGTGTGAATATGCACTCTGTCCATAAAAATGATTTTTCGTTACTTGCTTAATTATAAAAATTCTTATGGTTTTATTACGCATCAAAAAACCGTTGTGATTTCGTTTTGAAAACCAACGGTTTTTCCGCGGTGTAAAGGAAAAAATTGCTCTGATTATTTCCTCTTTAGGGATATTAAAAATCGCATAAAAGCGCGGAAAAAAACAACAAACTACATGGAATTGGAAAGATGGGTTTGGTAAAATATAATAAACTCAACAGAGAAAGTTTGTTAATAATGTAGGAGGAGTTCAAATGAGTCTAAAAGAAGCCAAGCAAAAGGCGTTGACAGTCAAGCAAACAGGCAAACAGCTTTATAAGGCGCAAAGCATCAGGAAGGATGTGCCTTTATATATACTATTGTTGCCGATAATTTTACTTACCTTTTTCTTTAAGTATTTGCCGATGCCCGGTGTTGTTATGGCATTTATGGACTATGATATATTTCAGGGCTTTAACAGTCCGTGGGTTGGCTGGGACAATTTCATAGAGATTTTTACAGTTCCTTCAATTTCGGCATCGATTCTTAATACGCTGAAGTTAAGCGTTCTTAACATGATTATTACGTTCCCGCTTCCGATTATTTTCGCTCTGCTTTTAAATGAGATTCGCTCCAGTGCATTTAAGAGAATCGTTCAGACGATTAGCTATCTCCCGCATTTTCTTTCGTGGGTAGCAGCAATCGGTATGGCATATTCTATTTACTCTGTTGATGGTATCATTAATGATGTTCGAGTAATGCTTATGGGTGAAGGGACAGAGAGAATACGTTTTTTGGCCAGCCAAAGCTTTTTTATTCCTAATGCACTCATCATTTCCATATGGAAAACACTTGGTTGGTCATCTATAGTCTTTCTCTCGGCAATTGCTGGAATTGATGCGGAACTTTA
>JAFQHQ010000110.1 GCA_017397885.1 Clostridia bacterium
TTTGGAGTTTTAAAATAATAAATTTTGTCTCAGTCAAGGCAAAAACGCAGGAAATATGGTTATATTTCCGAGTATTTTAACGACGAGTGAGGCGAAATTTATATTTTAAAACCGCCTTTAGTGTCGGTCGTTAAGGCTAGTCTTTTATAATCTCTTTTGCTACATCAATGAATCTTTCCATTGCCTTTGTGCAATATTTGTTCTTTTTGTGAATAATACAAAGACTTCTTGTATTTATTCTGTCGTCAATATTGTAGGCAACAACATTTTTGTGATTGTTGCTGTATTTGAAAAGCGTGTCACTTACAAAGCATGCCCCCATACCTGATTCCGAAAGAAGGTATGAAACGTTGAACTGATCGACGGTATAAACGATTTTGGGTTCAATACCGTTTTCATTAAACACTTTTGATGCATGGTTATACATTGAGTGCCCTTTTTTTAACAAAATAAAATTTTCGTTTTTAAATGCCGAAATAGGTACCGACGGCACAGCTTGAATATCAACTTTTCTTGAGTAAATATCCTCAGGGTTAATCTGATATTGTTTGAATTTATTGTTGATTTCAAGATTAGCCGGAACACAAAGCATGATTGTTTCTTTGCGAAGGGGATATTTGTCATAAAAATCCATATCTTCATCAAGGCAGTCAAGCCCTATGTCTATTATGTCATTTTGAATAAGTTCACTCATGTATGATGAGTTTGCCTCACTGAGAGAAATTGAAATTTTAGGATAGAGATTGGTGTAACGGTTGATTATTCCGGGCATTATGTAGGTCGAAATAAAGCCTGTTGCTCCTATGGAAATTTCACCTATTTCCATGTTATAAATGTCCTGAAGCTTACTTTTAAACTCATTTTCTGTTTCTCTTATTTTTTCAATAGCAGAAATATACTCGGCTCCGATGGGGGTGAGTCTGATTTCTGAATTGGTTCTCTCAAATATTGGGGAGCCTATTTTTTCTTCTATATTTTTAACGGCAGCGCTGATTGAAGGCTGCGAAATGTATAGCTTCTGTGCCGCTTTCGTAAAACTTTTTTCTTTGTAAATTTCATATACGTAGTCATTTTTGGAAAACATAATACACCTCATAGTTTTTTTCTATGGAAATATAATATAAAAAGTATTTGACTATATTATACATGTGGGCTATACTCTTGTCAACACTCTTTTTAGGGAGGTTTTACCTAGGTTTTTATTGTTGTTTTTTCTGTGACATCGGTTCTTTGGAAAAGCCTTGGCATAACAGCGCACGGATATTATACTCCAAACGGAACAAGTACAATTCTTGCGCCGATTGCATCCGGAGTTTTGAGAGCACTTATTTATGTTTTTACGCTCAAAATAAACTGCTGTGGAGGCGGAGTTGACATAATAGCCTCCGTCACCAAAAAATTTAAGCCCCATTATGACCTTATGTACATAATTTTCGGCATAAATACGGCAGTTAGCTTGTGTTCGTTTTTTGTGTTACCGACAAGGTCAATGCCTCCGGGGTTGAAAAAGCCCTGTTGGCGCATTTCGAAGCAGTCACCTTCAAAAGCGTTGTGACCCACTCGGAAAGTCGTCCGGATTATATGTAAATTTTATAATTAAATTTTATAATTAAATATTAAATTTTTATATTGACTTTTGCTTCTTTTGTGCTATAATGTAAACAATTTTTTCCCTTTGGAGGTAATAAATATGATTTTTGCAACACTTCTCAGATATGTAGACTTTGGTAATCCCAACAGTCCGTGGAATTACCGATACTATATTATGCATGATTATGAAATAATGGCAAGAGAGCTTGGCGTTGGTATGTGTGCTATAATGTCTCTCAACGATCATGAAAAAATATGCGAAAAATGCGATGGTCTTATCATTCCGGGCTCGGGCACAAACTGTTGTCCATCTTACTATGGTGAACCACCCATGGATCCGCCTCCCGTTGTTGATGAATACGGCTTTGATTCCAAAATTATGGACTACTTTATAAAACACAACAAACCTATTTTCGGTGTTTGCGGTGGTCATCAGTGGCTTAACATCTATTTTGGAGGCACACTATATAACATGAGTGATGTAGCTTCTCATCACAACGGTGACGAAAGAAATCACGAAATCACAATTACTCCCGGTTCTTTTGTTCATGATGTTTTTAAAAGCGAAAAAGCCATCACAAATTCTTATCACGGTCAGGCAATCGGAAAACTTGCTCCCGAACTCACTGCCGTTGCCGTAACATCAGACGGCATTATTGAAGCTGTTGAAAACAAAGAAAGACGAATTTTTGCAACTCAGTGGCATCCCGAGCAGTCTTATCATGTTGACAAATGGGCAATTGAAAAGAAATTTTTCGAAAACTTCCTTGAAGTGTGCAGAAAGTGATTCTGTTTGATATAATTTAATAAAATCAAATATAGCTTGGAAAAACCTGTTGTTTTTCCAAGCTATATTTTTGGGACTTGCAATTATTTGCTTGCAAGCTTAAAGGATTCGCAGTCGGTACATTTGATTTCTGTGGGATTTGCTTCATGTGTTCCAACGTTGATTTTGCCGAGGGTGCAGTAGTTTTCGTTGCCGCAGTGATATGCACACTGTTTAACTGTGCATCCGATAGATTTGTTTGCATTACTACAGTTCATAATAAATACCTCCGTTATATTAAAGGAAACAACCGTCAATGGTCGGCGGCTCTTTCGTTTATTATTTTGTCCTTTTCATTTTAATTTATTCTTAATATTTAACTTCATTTTTCAATTCTTCTCCGTCAAAAAAGGATTTCACATTGTCGAGCGTAACAGAAGCAATATTTTCAAGGGCTTCGTTGGTCAGAAATGCCTGGTGTGATGTTATGAGCACATTGGGCATGGAAAGGAGCATGGCAAGCTTTTCGTCACGATCGGTTTCGGCAGACATATCCTCATAAAAAAGCTCGCTTTCCTCTTCGTAAACGTCCAGGGCGGCACTGCCGATTTTCTTATTTCTCAGACCTTCCAAAAGTGCATCCGAATCAATAAGTCCGCCTCTCGATGTGTTTATGATGCACACACCGTCTTTCATTTTTGAAATTGTTTTTTCATTTATCATGTGTTTGTTTTCTTTGGTAAGAGGGCAGTTTAGCGAAATGATGTCGGAGTTTTGACAAATGGTGTCAAAATCTGTATATTCAAGACTTCCATCGGTGCAAACCGGGTCATATGCAATTATTTTCATTCCAAATCCTTTGCAGATGTCCGCAAACACTCTTCCGATTTTTCCTGTTCCCACAATGCCCACTGTTTTTCCGTGAAGGTCAAAGCCTGTCATGCCGGATAGAGAAAAATTGAAATCTCTTGTTCGGATATATGCTTTGTGAAGTTTTCGGTTAAGGCACAAAAGCATGGCGATTGCATGCTCTGCCACTGCATAAGGCGAATATGCAGGCACTCTTGCAATTTTGATTTTATCTTTTGCAGCTTTCAAATTCACGTTATTGAATCCTGCACATCTAAGAGCAACGAGTGAAATGCCGTTTTCGGAAAGAACATCAATAACATTTTTGTTTATATCGTCGTTTACAAACGCACACACTGCTTTGCATCCTCTTGCCATAACTGCGGTGTCTTCGGTGAGTTTGCTTTCGAAATATTTTATTGAAATGTCGAAGTCGTCACAGTATTTGTCAAACCATATTCTGTCATAGGGTTTTGTGTCAAAAAAAGCCAGCTTAATCATCAAATCATTCCTTCCTGATTTGATTATTTTCTCGAAAAATCAATTATTTATTCTGCATTGACAATTAGATTTTAAAATGATATAATGCCTAACGGATATATATAATTTTTTACAAACAAAGGAAAAGACAATGGAAAATTTAAAATACGAAAGAAAAGAGTTTTGGTCGATGCTTTTGAAGCTTGCGATTCCAATTGCACTCCAGCATCTTCTCATAAATTCACTGACATTTGCAGACACGCTTTTCATGAGTCAGCTTGGTGATATTGCCCTTTCGGCATCCGGCATGGCAAATCAGTGGAACTGGCTCATGAGCATGATTTCATTTGGGCTTTGCTCCGGAACTGCACTTTTTGTTGCACAATACTGGGGTGCAAAAAAATATGACGACATTCACCGTACATACACTGTTGCTGCAACATCGGGCTTTGTTGTTGCCCTTTTTTTCATGGTTTTGGCAGTTTCAATTCCGGAATATATCATGAAAATTTTCAACCGAAACGAAGCGGTTGTAGCCACAGGTTCGGCATATCTTCGCATTGCGGCATTTGCTTATCCCGCCACGGTGCTGACTTCAATTCTTTGCACTGTGCTTCGTTCAACCGAAAAAGTTAAATTGCCCATGGCAGTGTCCATGATTTCGACTACATTAAATATCATTCTCGACTATGCCCTTGTTTTCGGAAAGTTTGGACTTCCTAAAATGGGTGCACCCGGTGCAGCTCTTGCAACAGCAATTTCGGCATGGATTGGTCTTGCGGTGTTGATTCTTGTTTCACTAAAACAAAGAAATGTCATAATTGTTCCCATAAAGAGTTTTTTTGGTTTTGGCAAAGATGCATTCAAAACATTTATGAAAAAGGCATCTCCCGTGATTCTTAATGAATTTATGTGGGCAATGGGAACAGTTACCAACAATGCCATTTTTGCAAATACCGGTCATGAAAATTATGCTGCCTGCACAATTCTCAGAACGGTTGAGAGCATGTGCCTCATTTTGTTCATCGGACTAAATGATGGTGGTGCTGTTATTGTTGGCAAAACAATAGGCGAAGGAAAACTTGATAATGCATATCGAAGTGCAAAACGTCTTGTGATTTCAGCACCGGTAATCAGTGCATTTCTTGCTGTGTTTGTCATTGCATTCCGTGAAAAGGTTATCTATCTTTTCAATGTCAGCGGAAACATTTCTCCCGCAACGCTTGCCATTGCTTCAACTCTCATAATCATCTATGCGATTGAACTATGTTTCAGAAACATTCCCTATACCATGGTATGTGCAGTGTTCCGCTCGGGTGGAGATTCTCTCACCGGTGCAAAATACGATTTGGTGTGCCTCTGGCTTCTGGCAATTCCTGCAACCGTTGTAACGGCTTTTTGGCTAAAGCTTCCTTTTTGGCTTGTTTTCCTCACAGGCTATGTGGTGGAAGATGTTCCAAAGAGCATAATGTGCCTCAGACATTTTGTCAGCAGAAGGTGGATAAAACCTGTTGTGAATTCCCAAAAATAATAAAAAGCGAAATGATTTGTCACATCGTGATGATGCGGCAACCCATTTCGCTTTTGTTTTGTTTATATTTGAAGTTTGCGGTTTATTTTCTTGCTTGTTCAACCAACGAAAACAAAACAAATATTAAAAGGTTAACAAGTGTAATGCATGCTCCGGTCGGAATGCCGTCAAGAATAATTGTCAAACAAAAACCCGTGATAAAGCTTACAACTGAAATTACAACCGAACTGAGAGTAACTGCAAAAAAAGATTTAAAAATTCTCATGGACGAAAGGGCAGGGAACACAATGAGTGCCGAAATTAAAAGTGAGCCCATGAGCCTCATGCCGATAACCACGGTAACTGCCGTTAGCACTGCAATAACAGTGTTATACATGCCGGGCTTAACCCCTGTGGCTTTTGAAAAGTCTTCGTCAAAAGTGGTTGCAAATATCCTGTTGTACATCAGAACAAAAACCGCCAAAACAACACTGCAAAGAACAATTGCCAATGTCATGTCACTGCTTTTTACTGCATAGAGGCTTCCTATGAGATAGCTGTTCATATCGGCACTTGAACCCGAATATGAAATGAGTGTTATACCAATTGCCAATGCACCTGCCGATATTATGGCAATGAGTGAATCTCCTTTGATTTTTTTGCCTCCAAGTCTGAGCAGAAGCACTGCCGCAACAGCCACCACGGGAATTGCAACTTTAAGTGGTGCATAGCCCATGACAGCGGCAAATGCGAGTGCTCCAAAGCTTATGTGTGAAAGACCGTCGCCAATCATGGAATATCTTTTCAGCACCAAAACAACACCGAGCAGTGCGGCACACAGGGAAATCATGAGCCCCACAACGAGAGCACGGCTCAAAAAGTTATATGTCATTATTGCAGAAAAAATTGTGTTCATGAGTTTTTCTCCTGTAATTCGCCGTTTTTAACAATTGTTTTGTAATCTTCGGTTTTGCCTACAAACAAAGCTTTTTGCTGACCAAGATGAAGAATGTGTTTGGAATTCTTTATAACTTTATCAATATCGTGCGAAATCATAATTACTGTCATCCCATCATTGTTAAGCCTCTTTATAACGTCATACATTTCATCGGTTGCATTTGAATCGAGACCGCTTACTGGTTCGTCAAGAATAAGAAGCTTTTCGCTTGCACAAATGGCTCTTGCAAGAAGCACTCTTTGCTGTTGTCCGCCGGAAAGATCGTGATAACACTTTTTTGCAAGGTCTTTTATTTCAAGTTTTTCCATGGCATCCTCGGCAATGCGTTTGTCTTCGGCAGAATAGAACAGCTTAAAGGGAGATGTTCCGATTCTTCCGGAACGCACAACTTCTCTCACTGATGCGGGAAAATCTTTTTGAACCTCTGTCTGTTGAGGTAAATAGCCGATTTTTTCGGCTTTCAGACCGTCAGAAAAACAAATATTTCCGCCGTCTAATTTTTTAAGACCCAAAAGTCCTCTCAAAAGTGTTGTTTTTCCCGAACCGTTTTCACCAACAACGCAAAGATAGTCGCCACTTTCCACGGTGAGATTTAAGCTGTCAATAACCTTAACACCTTCATAAGACATTGTCACATTTTCCAAAGTTATAAGTGCCATATCAGGAAAGCGCCTCCTTTAAGTTTCTTGTGTTTTGTTCCATGAGTTCAGCATATGTTTTTCCTGCTTTAAAATCTTCAGGGCTGATTGTCTGAACAGAGTGAAGCAAAAGTTTTTTTGCACCTGTTTCTTCGCAAATGGTATCTGCCATTTTTCCGTCTGAACTTTCGGTGTAAAAAACATATTTGATGTTTTTGGATTTGACAGTTTTAATGATGTCCATTATCACAGACGGACTTGCATCGTTTTCGTGGGAGCATCCGGGAAAAGCTGCCATGTAATCAAGATCATATTCATTTGCGAGATACAAAAACGGAAACTTGTCGCCGACAGCAATAAAGTTTGTTTTTGAGCTGCTTCTGACAGCTTTCAATTCATGGTGGATTTCATCTATTTTTGAAATGTATTCTGCACTGTTTTTCTTGTATAAATCTGCATTTTGGGGATTGGCTTTGCACAAAGCATCGCATATTGCATTTATCATACATTTGGCATTTTTTGGAGAAGTCCATATGTGTTCGTCGTAGCCGAGCTTTGTCGGACAAACTCCGTTTTCGTTTTCGTGATTATGTTCTTCGTGATTGTGGGAATGAGCGTGGGAGTGATCGTTGTGCTCCTCCTCAAGAAGAATTGCATGATTCATCATAACAACGGTTTTAAGGTTCTTTGCCTCAATGGAATCAAGTATATTTTCAACCCATGTGTCCGATTCACCACCGTTATATATAAATACATCGGCATTTGATATTGCTTCAATGTCGGCAAGTGACGGTTCAAAACCATGAATTTCGGCTCCCGGTTTCATTATCATTGTTATGTTTTCATCATTTCCGCAAACGGCTCTTGCAAAATCATATTGCACATAGTTTACGGTGACAATACTAAATGCGTCGTTTTGAGCTTTATAATCATATGAACATCCCGATGTACACAAGCTGAAAATGATTGACAGCAAAGCAAGAAAAATATTCGGTTTTATGCTTTTGATTTTTCTTTTCATGTTAAAATTCCTGTTCAATGTTGTTGCAGTTATCGCAAATTCCGTAAAGGGTGGTTTTTGAATTGTCAATGGTGAATGAGTGCTCATCTTTTATATGCTCTTTTATGGAGTCCATGAGGTGACAGTCCATGTGAAAAAGAGTCCCGCACTGTGTGCATTTGAGATGGAAATGACTATTGCATTCGGGCGAGGATGAGTTATATTGAAAATACGCTCCCTCCGATCCCTGAGAAGCGTATTTTTTTAAGGTGCCGTCTTCAACAAACTTTGCAAGAACACGGTAAACTGTTGCTTCGCCAAGATCTATTTCGGGATTTTTAATAATGTCTTTTGCTGTAAAGCAGCTATCTTTGTTATTTTCAAAAAAATTCAGCAGTGTAGAGCGCTGTTTAGTGTTGTATCTGTTTTTGTTCACCATATTTTCACCTACGCAAATTTGATAATGATTATCATTTTCAAATTATATCATGTTCGGGTTTCAATGTCAATATAAAAAATAGCCTAAAAGTAGATTGCTTTATGCTGTATCCATTATTGTAATGAAATTATTTGTTGACAATATCCGGGTAATTATGATATAATAAATATACCCCGATGGGGTATATTCAAAACAGTGGGTGATTAAATGAATAATGAATGCTGTTGTCGTACCAAACTACGTTCGGAAGAAGAACAAAAGCTTCTTATTAATCGTTTGAACCGGATTGAAGGTCAGGTGAGAGGGATTAAAAATATGGTTGAAAATCAGGTGTACTGCATTGATATTTTGACTCAGGTTTCAGCTGTAAATGCCGCGTTGACATCTTTTGGGAAAGAGCTTCTTGCAGAGCATATAAAAACTTGCGTTGTAAATGATATAAAAGAAGGAAATCAAGAAAAGGTTGATGAGCTTGTTGACACTTTGCTCACAAAATTAATGAAATAGGGTGATGCCATGAAATATAAATTTGACATAACAGGCATGAGTTGTGCTGCATGCAGTGCAAGAATTGAAAAAGCTGTTTCGTCACTCGAATCGGTGAAAAGCTGCTCTGTAAACTTGCTGACAAATTCAATGACGGTTGACACACAAACAGATGCTTCGTCAATTATTATGGCTGTTGAAAAAGCCGGTTACGGAGCTTTGCTTTCGGGTCAAAAGAGTCAAAATACAGCTAATGATGAAAACAGGGAATTTACACTTCTTAAAAACAGACTGATTTCATCTGTCATTTTTCTCATTGTCCTCATGTACATTTCTATGGGCCATATGATGTTTGGGCTGCCTGCTCCGCTCTTTATTGCACGTAATCCCGTAAACGGAGCGATTGTTCAGCTTGTTCTTGCAGGAATAATCCTTTTCATAAACCGAAAATTCTTCGTAAGCGGTTTCAAAGGACTTATCAATAAGGCTCCCAATATGGATACCCTGGTTGCAATTGGATCCGGAGCATCTTTCGTCTACAGCATTGCCGCACTTTTTCTAATGAGTGAAGCACAGCGCAACGGAGATGTTCATTTGGTTCACTCCTATGCCCATGAACTCTATTTTGAAGCCTCTGCCATGATTCTGACGCTTATAACCGTCGGCAAAATGCTTGAGGCATATTCAAAAGGAAAAACAACCAATGCAATAAAAGAGCTTATGGCTTTAACTCCCAAAAAAGCGACCCTTATTCGTGATGGGGCAGAAACTGTTATTGATGCCGATGAACTCAAACCGGGAGATATTGTGCTTGTTCGCCCGGGCGAAAGCATTCCGGCTGACGGAGTGATTGTTGAGGGTGAAAGCTCTGTGGATGAGTCCATGCTCACAGGCGAAAGCATTCCGGTTGACAAATCCATCGGCGATGTGGTCAGCGGAGCAACCATAAACCGCTTTGGATTCATAAAATGCCGTATAACGGCAGTGGGTGATGAAACATCTCTTGCAAAAATCATAAAGCTTGTTGCAGATGCTTCTGCAATGAAGGCGCCAATTGCCAAAATTGCCGACAAGGTTTCGGGTGTTTTTGTTCCTGTCGTTATTGTTGTTGCCGTTATCACCGGCATTGTATGGGCATTGCTCGGAAAGGATTTCGGCTTTTGTCTTGCCCGTGCAATATCGGTGCTTGTTATCAGCTGTCCCTGTGCTCTCGGACTGGCAACCCCTGTCTCTGTCATGGTAGGAAGCGGAGCCGGAGCAAAACACGGCATTTTGTTCAAATCGGCACGTGCTCTTGAACAAATCGGAAAAATAAAGGTTTGCATGTTCGATAAAACCGGAACAATGACCTCCGGAAAGCCATCAGTAACAGATGTTGTTGTTGCAGAGGGCGAAAGCGAAAAAGAACTTTTGACAGTTGCTTGTTCTCTTGAGAAAAAAAGTGAACACCCGCTGGCACATGCAATAATTGAATATTGCAAACAAAAAAGCATCTTTGGTGACGAAGTTACCGGCTTTGAAGTTCATCCCGGAAACGGCTTGTCTGCCAAGATTGACGGAAAAATATATTATGGAGGAAATTACGGTTTTATAAGTAATTTTATCAGCATTTCGTCGGACGCAAAGTCTGTCGCCGATAAAATGGCATCCATGGGAAAAACTCCGCTATATTTTTGCTCAGCTGATAGATTTCTTGGATTGATTTTTGCGGCAGACACATTAAAAGCCGATACTTCCCAAAGTATTGAAGAAATCAGGAACATGGGCATAAAAACCGTGATGCTTACGGGGGATAATGAAGTCACCGCAAAAGCAATTGCCGATTTGTCGGGTGTTGATGAGGTTATTGCCGGTGTTACACCCGATCAAAAGGAAACGCATGTCAAAAAATATGCCGGTGACGGGTTTGTGTGCATGGTTGGAGACGGCATAAACGATGCCCCTGCGCTTACCACTGCGACCGTTGGCATTGCTCTTGGTGCAGGAACCGATGTCGCCATAGAAAGTGCAGATGTTGTTCTTTCCCAAAGCTCGCTGTCGGGTGTTGTCTCGGCAATAAAACTTGGCAAAAAAACTCTTAGTAACATAAAACAGAATCTGTTTTGGGCGTTTATTTACAATATAATCGGGATTCCGCTTGCATCGGGCGTATGGATAGGGCTTACCGGTTGGGAGATGAATCCCATGTTCGGGGCGGCGGCAATGAGTCTTTCAAGTTTTTGCGTTGTCAGCAATGCGTTGAGACTTTCGAGGGTTAAGATCACAAAAAAGAATCCTACAGTCGCTTTGCACGGTGAGTGCAAAGAAAACTGTCCGATAAACAATAACAACGAAAAGGAGAATAATGTTATGAAAAAAGAAGTTAAAATTGAAGGAATGATGTGTCCTCATTGCGAGGCAAGGGTCAAACAAGTTCTCGGCGAACTTGACGGTGTTGAAAGTGTTGAGGCAAGCCACGAAACAAAACTTGCAACACTCACTCTTTCGAAAGATGTGTCCGATGAACTTATAAAATCAACAATAGAAGCACAGGGATATAGCCTTAACGACCGACACTAAAGGCGGTTTTAAAATATAAATTTCGCCTCACTCGTCGTTAAAATACTCGGAAATATAACCATATTTCCTGCGTTTTTGCCTTGACTGAGACAAAATTTATTATTTTAAAACTCCAAA
>JAFQHQ010000111.1 GCA_017397885.1 Clostridia bacterium
GGACCTCAAACGGATGAATTTTTGAGTAGCTTTTGGTGCGAAGGACGCAGGAAGGCTACTCGCCTTTCAAGGACGACAAGCCAAAAGATACCGAAAATTCACCGTTTGAGGCGTCTTCAGTGTTGGTTGTTAAGGCTAACATTCAGTTTTTTGTTGTTCTTAATAAGGTGCAAAAATACTCAATGAAATTGTATATCTCGGAAAGCTCCGCTTCCTTGTGTTCACATCTCCAAATTCGTGCATAACCCTCAAACCAGATTTCAAGCTGTCTTGCAAGCTCGTCATTTGGCATAACGGGATATTTTTGCGCACATTTAAGTGCAACAATAAGCTCCGATGCTCTCACTGCACTCATGATGGCTTCTTTTGTTTCATTCATTTTAAGCGATGCAATAACTCTTTCAAGCTCGCAAAGCTTTTTGTAATCGTCACAAAGAGACTTTTCGGGCTCTTTTATTTTTTCGCTAATCTCATCGGCAGATTTTGCTGTAAGTCTTATATTTATTTCATCACGAAGCCGTCCCAAACTAAAATGAATGTTTGTGCTGATTTCTTTTAACACCGTAAGAACATTTTCGTTACCGTATTCAAGATATGAAACAAATCTGTCAAATTCTTCGATGTTTTTGTTTCCGTCCATATTCCAGCTCACAGCACCGCCATAGGCAAGAAGCGGATAGCGAAGCTCGGGCGGACACGTGTGTCCGACATCGCCCCAGTCTGTAACAAGAAAGCCTTCAACCTCATATTCCTTTTTTATATTTGCCATTGCCAGCATGTTTTCAAAGGCAGGATAACCGTTTTCACTGTGATAGTTGGGAATAAAGGTTGCCGCCGAAGATATCCACGGACAAAGATAGTTTTTCATTGACGAGGTAAGATTTGCTTTATATCTTTCCTCTCTCACGGGATAGTGATATTCCCACACAAGGCATATGGCATCGTCGGGAAGCTGACTTGCAAGCTCCATGTGATTTCTTATGATATCTCCCCAAAACATTACTGTTTTGCCCTGCTCTTTAACAAATTTGCAAAGCTCATTCAGATAGTTAACATACATTTGCCCTTCGCCTATTCTTTCTACAAGAGCCTTGCTTCTGCCTTTTCCCATATCAAAGGTTTCGTCACAGCATATGTTGAATTTGTTGCTTGAAAAAAGCGGCATAACCTGAGAGAGCATTTCCTTTATAAGCTCAATACTTTCCGGGTTTGATGCATCAATTGTATGATGAAGATGTCGTTCAAGCCATTTGTGCTGAGTTGGAACATAGCCTCCGAGCTCTGCATATTCATTGAAGCTTTTTGACTGAAGAAGTCCAAAAAGATGACCGAAGGTTGAAAACGAGGGCACAAGTTCAATGTATCTTTCCTTGCAGTAGTCATCAAGCTCCAGGATTTCCTCTGCAGTTAAATAGCCTTGATTGGTGTATATTTCTTCAAATCCGCTCCATGCAAAGGTGTGTTCAATATAGAGCTGAAAGCTCGAATATTTGTAGAAAGCAAGCTTATCTGCAAATTTTTTGATGCCGTCAAGCGTCGGCACTCTGCCTCTTGAAATGTCCAGATAATAACCTCTGTCATCGTAATCGGGATTGTCGGATATTTCAAGATAAGGAACATTAACACCCGATTGGATAAATATTTGTCTGAGGGTCTGAATTCCGTAGAAAAGTCCTTGTTCACTGTGACCCTTAACCACTATTCCCGATTCATCAACGCAGATGTCGTAACTCTGCTTTCCCTTTTCTTCAAAAGTGAGATAAATTCCGCCTTTTTGGGAGCTAAGAGGTTTTACTATGGTTATTTCGCCGCATCCTGCTTCTGCCATTGTCTTTTTAAGCTCTTTTGCGGCAACAAAAATATTGTGACCGCAATTTTTGTCAATGGTGATGAAGCCTTGATAGATGTAGAAACTTCCGCTTTTTATTTCCATTTGTTTGGGTTGAGGTATTATGTGCATATTTATGATTCCTTTCTTGTTTATAGCCTTAACGACCGACACTAAAGGCGGTTTTAAAATATAAATTTCGCCTCACTCGTCGTTAAAATACTCGGAAATATAACCATATTTCCTGCGTTTTTGCCTTGACTGAGACAAAATTTATTATTTTAAAACTCCAAA
>JAFQHQ010000112.1 GCA_017397885.1 Clostridia bacterium
CGACCGCTGCCCCTTTTGTGCCTCCCTTCATCTTCCGCCGGAAGCGGTCGGCACAAAACAAGTTATTCGCCCGCCGTCGGGCTCAAATACCCGGAGCGTGGCGGTTACTCCAAAACTCCGACACTTGCATGCAACAAAAAAGTCCTCGGCCTTTTGACCAAGGAATTTTTTTGGGTGCAGGGGCCGGATTTGAACCAACGACCTCCGGGTTATGAGCCCGACGAGCTACCAGACTGCTCTACCCTGCGATATTTAGTTTGGCGCAATTGAAATGCCGGAGACCGGAATCGAACCGGTACGGCTTTAAGGGCCGCAGGATTTTAAGTCCTGTGCGTCTGCCAGTTCCGCCACTCCGGCGTACCCATTGCGCCTAATTATAATAACACATACGAGGAACTTTGTCAATACTTATTTTAAAAAACTGCATTGCAAAATTACCAAAAATTTAAAATTTTATTCTTAAAAGTTATAACATTTAATTGCTTTCAGTGCTATTATATTCAAAAATTATGATTTTATACCAAAAAAGCAGCCATTAATGACTGCTTTTAATCTTAGTACGAATTTGATTTTGATCTTCCGCTTCCTCTTTTAGATTCCATATTTCTTTTGATATCATGCATCTTTTCATCGGAAGCTTGTTTAAACTTATTGAGTTTGTCTTCAAAAGACATCTCCGAATCCTGAGGCTTAAACCAATCAAACTCCATGGGTTTAGCATGAAGATCCGTTTCAGGAAGCTTAGGGGTACGAGGTCGCTTTTCAAACCTGGGTTTTGGTGAAACTTCACCGTTATGCTTTTCTTGAATAGCCTGTTTTATGGATAGGCCAATCTTACCTTTTTTATCGGGGGCAAGAACCTTAACCTCGACAACATCTCCCACTTTCACATGGTCATTTATATCTTTCACGTAAGCTGTAGAAATTTCAGAGATATGTACAAGACCCGTAACACCTTCTCCCAAATCAACAAAAGCACCAAAATTTGTTATTCCGGTAATTTTTCCTGTAAGGATTTTTCCTTCTTCAACCTGCATTGTAAAATACAGCCCCCTCATTTGTTATCATTAGAATTGATATATACCTTATCTCCCGGTTCAACCAGACCAAGAGTTTGTCTGGCTATACGTTTATAATTTTCATCACTGTGCATATTTAATTTTTCATTTTGCAACTGCTTATTAATTGCTTTTTCCTGTTCTATTTCTTCAGCGATAACGGCATTTTCTTCTTCGATGTCGTCAATCTGCGCAAGCACATTGTAAAACGCACTGAAGACCATGCATACTACCGCAACAACAAACAGAAGCTTAATTATTTTAAATGTTCGTTTTTTTGGTTTGTTCATCATAAAAACCCTTTTTCAATATATTGACAAATATCTCATTATAAATATTCACGCTATCACATTATAACCTATTTTTATTCAAATGTAAAGATATTTTTTAAAAAATTTTTAAAAAAATATAAATCATTTTGATTTATACACTTTCTTAAAAACATGTTTTGCGTTATTTAATGCAGAAATTGAAAATTTTTTAAACAATTTTGCAAATGCAAAAAAGGGCGTTATCACAAATTTCAGAATTCTTTTGACAATTCCGAACACAATCAAAAAAATCCGCCTTATACCCGCACAAATTTTTGTAAACAGTAAAAGCGCAAATCTGCTTATATGCAAAAAATAGATTACCGTTCCGAAGAATAATCCGGCAAATTCGTACCACCTCAGTTCTCCGTTATTTGTTATATCAACAGTTTTTGTGAAAATATAAAATGACATTGCACAATAAAGAGCATCCTGAAAAGCAATTGCTCCGGTACCGAATTTTATGTTTTTTCGTAATGCGCGAAAAACATCAAACAAAACTCCCGTCACAACACCACAGAAAAAACACCATACAAATACATATATATCATGAGAAGAATTTACAATCATAGTGTTCCCTGCTATACAATCATTTAAACAGTTTACTTAAAAATGAACCACCGGACTGTTTCGGTTCAACATATTCCAAAAGATTTATTCTTCCCCCAACGGTGATTTCTCCGCTGTCCAGATTGAGCTTGCTTAAATTGAGAGCTTCGCCCTTTATAATCAGAATACCTTTTGATGTGTGTAAGATTATTTCTGTTTCATTGTAGCTTTCTGCATTTTCTACGCCGGAAACGGTAATCTTTGTTCTGTTTTCCATTATAATGTTATGAGGCAAATCCGCCTTTATGGGCTTTGAAATTCTTTTTTCATCCATAAAAATACCCTCCGCATATGATTATAATAAATCATATGCAAAGGGTTGTCTTTTTATCACAGAATCTTGTACATGCTCTGCGCATCACCTTTTAAAACATGCTCAGCAACAGCCACTACTTCAACCTTCATGACTCTTTCCCCAAATGTGACCTCTATTACGTCTCTTTCCTTAACATCCTGAGCAGGCTTTGCCACCTTTCCGTTTACGGTTACTTTTCCTTGTTCACAGGCTTCGCACGCAACAGTGCGACGCTTAATTATTCTTGATACCTTTAAATATTTATCGAGTCTCATATTTAGTCCTTTCAATTACCTGATAATTTTGAGTTTTCGGCAAACACGAATAAGTTTGTCTGCCTTGGGCAAAAGTGCAATATCATCTTCGTTAATGCCTTTAACAATAACAAGCATAACAAAATAAACTGCTACAGCAATTGCAATGGGTGCACCTGCGGATATAATTTTTCCGTAGCCGGCAAAAAACGGTGCTGCAAAATAAATTACCACCGCCATTGCAGCAACCGAAACAAGAGGCTTAATAACAAGTTCTGCAATGGGGAATTTGATTTTCATGGAACGTTTCATAAAGAAAATATTAAGCGATAAAATTACCACATAACAAACCGTTGTTCCTATTGGAGCACCGTTGATGTTTATTTCGGGATGAGAAACCAGGAAATAATTTATAACAACCTTTATCGCACCGCCAATTGCCATGTTAATTACAGGTATAATTGCCTTACCCGTAGCCTGAAGAATTGCATTTGTTACAAGCACAAGCGATACAAAAATTATAGCAATTGAAAGAATTTGCAATGTAGAAGTTGCATGAGTCTGACCATAAACAAGATTCAATATGGACTTTGACAAAAGACTCATCCCAACCGCGCACGGGAGAGCAAAAAGAATTGTGATTTTCATGCTCTTACAGGTTGTGTCTGCAGCACTTTTAAACTCCTGCTTTGCAAAAAACGATGCAATTGCAGGAACAATGCTCACGGTTATGGCATTTATAAGCGTTGGAGGTAAGTTGAACAGCGGCATGGCAAAGCCCGAATATGAACCCCACATTTTGTTTGCCGCATCACCGGAAAAGCCGCCTGCCTGAAGTCTGCGCATAATCATTGCCATATCTATGAGACTTGTAAGAGAAAAAACCGATGCACCAATAGTAATGGGAACAGCAATTTTTACAAGTTTCCACAGAAGCTTTTTGTCACTCTCGCTCTTAAAATCATTTGTATTTTTACCAAGATTTTTGTTTTTTCTGCGTGTATACAGAAAAAGTAGCGTAGCAAATCCGAGGAATGCACCGCATGACACACCAAAAACCGCCCCTGCCGATGCGAACTCAAGTCCGGAAGAAACCAGAAAATAGGCAGCGCAAAATCCTATAACCAGCTTACCTATAGCTTCGGCGACCTCGGAAGCTGCCGTGGGAATCATATTTTGAAGTCCCTGAAAATATCCTCTGTATGCACTCATAAGCGAAACAAAAAGCATTGCAGGAGCTACCGCTCTTATACCCCATGCTGCACCCGGATTTTTAAGAAGCTTTTCGGCAAAAAAGTCCGCACCGAAAAACAAAGCCAAAAAACCGATTATGCCTATGGACAAAAGCAGTTTAAAACTTACTTTAAAAATTCGCCCTACTTCATAGTCTCTACCCTTGGCATGACTTTCTGACACCATTTTGGAAATTGCCACAGGAAGCCCTGCGGTTGCAACAATAAACATCCATGTATACATCTGATATGAAGTGGAGAAATATCCCATGCCTTCTTCATCAAGAATGTATGTAAGCGGTATTTTAAACACCGCACCAATAACTTTAACCAGCGCATTTGCAATAAGCAAGATTATTGCCCCATGCATAAAACTTTTACTTTTTTCATTGTTAGAAGACAAAAAATCACGCCTTTCCGATTGTTATTTTTTTATTATAGCATATTATTTTGAAAAAAGAAATATTAATTTTAAATATATTTAATATTCATCATGTGAAAAATATAAAACATTTATTCAAAATACGGAGAAGGTTATGCTTAGAAAAAAAGATTTTTTTTACAAAGTTATTCAAATGTCACTGTCGATGATTCTGGTAAATTTTTCGGGGATATGCCACAGCATTTTTGTGTCCCGAAAAATCGGAGCAGAGGAAATGGGAATTTTCCAGCTTGTAATGAGTGTGTTTTCTCTTGGAGTCAGCCTATCGATTTCGGGAATACCGCTCACTGCCACAAGACTGCTTTCGGATATACCGAAAAACAAAGCAACATACTCTCCAACAGACATTGTCAAAAAATGTATTGTCATAGCCCTCATTGCTTCGGGTATGGCTTTTATGCTTTTGTTTTTCGGCGCAGATACTATTTCCGAAAAATTTATAAGGATACCGCAAACAAAAAAAGCTTTGAAAATGCTCTCTCCTGCTCTTTTATGTTTAGGATTATCGTCGGGAATTTCAGGTTATTTTACAGCATTCGGGAAAGTCGGAGCAATGAGTTTTTCAAAATTGTGCGGTGAGACGGTCACATGGGGAGTAACCATATTTTTTATAAAATTCAAACCTCAAACCAAACCGTTTATGATTCCTGTCTATGCTCTGACCCTTTCGCTTTACTTTGAAGCTTTTGTCAATATTATTCTTTGGTTTAAAACACGACCACCACGGATTATTAACAAAAAATCAATAGGATATACCCGTGTTTTAAGGCTTTGTACACCAATAGCCGTCGGTTCGTATCTTCGAACAGGTTTATCCGGTGCAGAAAACCTGCTCATTCCAATAAGAAGCCATTGCGAAAGAGGTGTTGAGAAATACGGAATACTAAAAGGCATGACATTGCCGGTAATGATGAGTGCAAGTGTATTTGTGGGAGCGTTTACGACTTTAATCATCCCCGAAATAGCGGCAAGAAGGAGCGAAGGATTAAAAAAATCCATAAAATACATATCTTCTGTTTCAATAGAAAACATCATGAAATTTGCAATTTGCATATCTACTGTGCTTTTTGTATGGCACAATCACATCTGTTTCAAGATATATGATAACAAGGAAGCCGGAGAATATCTCTTTCTGCTTTCTGCCCTTCCGATTTTTATGTATCTCGACTCTGTTTGCGATGCAATTATTAAAGGTCTTGACGAACAGGTTTTTGCTCTCAAGGTAAATGTGGCGGATTCAATAATCAGAGTAATATTAATATATGTACTTGTACCGTTTTTCGAAATTAAAGCTTACATTTTTATTATGTATTTAAGTGAAATTATAAACCTGACACTGAGCTATTGGAAACTAAAAAAATTAACAGCCTTGCACTTTAATGCCGGCAAGGCTGTTATTTGTCCTCTTATATCGTCTGTTATTGCAGTAACTATAGTTTTATCAATTTCCATGCCGAATCTGCCATCGGAAATAGTGCTTTACATGATAATGTATATTATTCTTTCTTCCCTTTCAGCAAAGGCTGAAGCTGCACTCCGTCAAAAGCATACTCAAGAGTTTTCGAAATGAGTGAAACATCAGCAACAAGTGAATCAGGTTTTCCTGTCGGATCATCCTGCCCAAAAGGAACAAAATAGACATTTGGCACATTAAAAAGAATACCTATATTTTTTCCGTTGGCTCCAAGACCGTCATTTGTAGATATGGCGATAACCAAAGGACATTTATTACGAAGGTTTGCCTTTGCAGCCATGGACACACAGCTGTCGGTAATACCCATAGCAATTTTCGAAAGAGTATTTCCTGTACACGGTGCAATAACAAGAGCATCAAGAATATGTTTCGGACCTATTGGCTCTGCACCGACAATGGTGTGAATTATTTCTCTTTCGCATATGGATGTCACTTTTTCTTTTATATCCTGTGCTTTCCCAAAACGGGTGTCGGTGGACCACACAACCTCCGACATTATCGGAAAAACATCCGCACCGCATTTTTTCAGTTCTTCCAGCTCTGTCATAATCTTTGACAAAGTGCAGAAAGAACCGGTTAGAGCAAATCCTATCCTCTTTCCCTCAAGTTCCATGTGCTTGCATCCTTTCCGCATTCGCCAATAATATTTATGGCGATTTTCCATATTATGCGTGCCGCACTGACAGGTGAATATTTCCCCGGAAGACCGGGCAAAAACATATATTTTATGTCCGCATTGCAAAGAGCGTTTTTATCCGCACCACCGGGAGCAGATGCCAGATCTGCAAGAATGCATCCCTTTTTCATGGCAAAAAATTCAGCTGTGCCAAAAACAATATCCGGGACGGTATTAAATACCATGTCTGCCCTTGACAAAGCATTGTGCATGGATGTTATTTTTGTGCTTTTGAGTCCAAGAGCCTCTGCCAACGCAAGATCACCTTGTTTTCTTGCACACACAGTCACACCTGCCCCCATGGATTTCAAAAGCATAGCGAGCACCTTTGCACATTTTCCGAATCCTGTCACCACGGCATTACTCGAAAATATTGTGACGGGAAGATGTTTCATCACCGCTTCGATTGCCCCTTCAGCTGTAGGCACAGCATTAAGTGCGGCGAAATCATCTCTTTTTGCATAATCTATCGCCAAAAGGCCTCTCTTTTCAAATTCCGAAAGATTCATTTTGCCACCGCAAACAATTGTAGCTGCCGAAACATTTTCATATATATCACCAAGATAAAAACAATCATCATGGAGCGGAGTGTTTATAACGATATTATCCGAACTGCATACAACCGGCAACAAAACAAGTTCGGCTTGTGATGCGGCATCTTTGAGTGAACTGTGCATGCATATATCATGGTCTTTAAAAAACTTTTTGTCAATGGCACATACACCCACATCATATCCCTCGGAACACAGAATTTTAGCAAGGCAGACATTTCTCATGTCTCCGCCAACTATAAGAATACGGCTCATAAAACTCATTCCCTTCACCTTATAATATGCCAAAAATGATTTCAAGGTGAAAATTTTTACTTCATAAACCGATTAATCACAATTAATTTTGTATGAGATGAATTTTACAAGATATTAGAATCACAACTTTGTCTCGCTTTCATTTTTCTCCAGCTTACAAAACCGTAGATATCGTTTACAAGAAAAGCAACAAAGCATACTACCACGGAAACATAGCAGATATCATATGCACTTGCAAGTATCCACAGGGCAATGAGAACAACATCATTTGCCCCGTAGGCAAGAGCAAAATACGGACTGCGTTTGTAGGTGAGATATACCGCAAGAAAGCTTGTTGTAACCGAAAGAGTGCTGAGCGCAAGGTTTGCAGTCTCAAAAAAATCTAAAATAAAATAGAAGGCAAAGGTTACCGCAACCGAGCCTGCAAGCATCATCAAAAATTCGCTCCGATTAAGGGAGCTGACCTCAACCTCGGCTTTATTTCCTTTGTAGGGATTTCTGAGCCATGAAACAAGAGCAAACACTGCCATGGGCATAGTCATGCCGAGATAGGTTATCATTTCACCAAAATAGGAAAAAGTGTATGAAATGATACCATAGAGAAGACTGAATATAACCATAAGCACCTGACCCACGGGATTACCTTTGGCATTGAAAATGAGTGAAGTGACACCAACAAGCGAAGCCATAAGAGTCAGATAATTTCCCCCGTCAAAAATACAAAATGCTACTATGACAAGTATAACCGAAGCCGACCACAGCACGATGTCGGATGTTGAAAAATATTTTTTTATCTTAAACATATATCCTCCAAAAAAATAAACATCCGCATGCATATCTTCAAAGACCTAACGATATGCAAACGAATGTTCTTAACATTCTGCTACCCGGTGGCAGTTTATGAAAGTATCATATCATAAAATATTAGAAAAATCAACAAAAATCTTTAAATACCATTTCTTTTTACAGAAAAAATAGGCATAAAAAATCAACAAATGAAAATAAAGGAAATCAAATCTTGCATTATATAGAATTATGTGATATAATAAATAGTAATTTTTTATAATGAAAGGATTTGAATTTATGAATTGGGAAGTATTAGCATTTGTTCTTTACTTCGTTACAATGCTCGGAATCGGCGTATGGTTTTTCGTAAAGTCGAAGAGCAATAGCGAAAAAGATTATTTTCTCGGTGGCAGAGCAATGGGTCCCTGGGTTACCGCAATGAGTGCTCAGGCATCCGACATGAGCGCATGGCTCCTCATGGGTCTGCCCGGAAGCATGCTTGCATTTGGTTTTGGTCAGGCATGGATTGGTATCGGTCTTGCACTTGGTACCATTGCAAACTGGATTATCGTGGCAAAGAGACTGCGTAAGTTCTCAAAAGCATCAGGAGATTCAATTACCCTGCCTCAGTATCTTACAAACAGATTTATGGCAAAAAGCCCGGCACTCAAAATTATTTGTGCAGTTGTTTTCCTGGTGAGCTTCACCATTTATGTTGCATCGGCATTTTCCGCAGGTGCAAAGGTGTTCACACAGCTCTTCCCCAGTCTCGACACCACAGTGGCGATGATTATCTTTGCCGCAATCATTCTTGTATACACATTCCTCGGTGGCTTTAAAGCAGTATGCTGGACAGACTTTTTCCAGGGACTTTTAATGCTTGTTGCCGTGCTTGCTGTACCGATTGTTATCTGTCTTTTTGGAAATACAGATTCTGCTCTTCTTAATGATGTTGTTAAAAATCCCGATCCAAACGGTGCACCTTTTGCTTTTGTTACAGATCTTTTTGGTGCAGGCTGGAAAGACATCGTGTCGGGTCTGGCATGGGGTCTCGGATATTTCGGTATGCCCCACATCATCGTAAGATTTATGTCAATTGAAAAGCCCAGCATGATTAAAAAATCCACAATTGTTGCGTCAGTATGGATTGTTCTTGCTCTCGGTGCTACAATAGCTATTGCATTTTTCGGAAGAATGTATATTATGAATGACGGAGTGTTGTTTGCAGAAAGCCTTCTCTCCGAAGGTGCACAGGAAATGATTTTCGTTAAACTCGCAAGAGATTTGTTCCCCGGACTTATTGCAGGTATTCTTCTTGCGGCAATCATTGCGGCATCAATGTCTACTGCAGATTCCCAGCTTCTTGTTGCTTCTTCATCATTCACAAGCGATATCTACAAACCCCTCATAAGAAAACAGGCATCCGACAAAGAGATTCTTTGGGTTGGAAGAATTGTTGTTATCATCGTAGCAATTGTTGCCTTCTTCATTGCAAACAGCAAAGGCGAAGCCGCAGCAGCCATCATGGAGCTTGTGTCAAACGCATGGGCACTCTTTGGTGCGGCATTCGGCCCTGTTGTTCTTCTTTCACTTTTCTGGAAGAGATTTACATACAAAGGTGCGATTGCAGGTATTCTTGCAGGTGCAATAGTTGACGTTTTGTGGTTCATGTATCTAACTGCATCAACAGGAATCTATGAACTTCTGCCCGGTTTTGTTGCAGCATTCGTGGCAGCAACTGCCGTAACTCTCATAGACAAAAAGCCTTCACGCGAAGTTGAAGCTATTTTTGAAAGAGCTACAGATCCTCAGAATGACGACTGATAATTAAACATATAAATTGAGGAGTTGAGACCAAATGGTTTCAACTCCTCTTTGTTTATTATTTTGTGATTTTTAGTTCTACAGAATCGGCTCTTTCGCAGGTTTTGGCGCATTTCGGGGATATTTGCCCGGTGTGGGCATAACTTTTTTTATAATCACAAGATTGTGGTCATAGTCGGTTTCGTCAATGGCATAGTTTAATATTTCAACAAATTCTCCGCCCATGAGTTTTATTGCCTTTTGGGCATCTTTAACCTCTTCCTCTGCCTTTGGACCTTTCATGCTTACAAAGTAGCCCCCAACCTTAACAAAAGGCAAGCATAGCTCCGAAAGCGTTGCAAGATTTGCCACAGCTCTCGACACACACACATCATATTTTTCGCGGTATGCCTTGTTTTTTCCGAGTTCCTCGGCTCTTGAATGAACTGTTTCAACCTTGTCAAGGTTAAGCTCTCTTACAACCTCGTTCAAAAAATTTATTCGTTTGTTCAGTGAATCCATGAGAGTAACCTCAAGGCTTTCGTCATAAATCTTTAGCGGAAGTCCCGGAAACCCCGCTCCGGTGCCAACATCTATGATTTTTGAACCGCTCTTTATTTTTCCGCATTTAAAAGCCGAAATGCAATCAACAAAATGCTTTAGTGCGGCATCTCTTTCTTCGGTTATTGCCGTGAGATTGATTTTTTCGTTCCATTCAATAAGCAATTTATAATAGATGTCAAATTTTTCGGCACAGGAAAGCGATGCACCGTTTGAAGTGAGAATATCGGTTATTATACTCATAATAGCTCCTTATTTGTTAATTTGCAAATATATCAGAAGCACATTCATGTCCGCAGGCGAAACACCTGAAATACGGCTTGCCTGCCCCACGGAGCGGGGACGGATTTTTGAAAGCTTCTGTCTTGCTTCAATGCGAAGACCGTCTATTTTTTCATAGTCAATGTTTTCGGGGATAAGCTTTGCTTCAAGCTTTTTGTATTTATCAACCTGGTCAAGCTGTTTTTTGATGTAACCGTCATATTTAATCTGAACATACACCTGTTCCCTCACTGCATAGGGAAGGTCGGGACGGTCATCGTCGAGTTCGGATAGAATTTCATAGTTGAGTTCGGGACGCCTCAGAAGCTCACCAAGCTTTGCACCCGTTGTGATTGGGGTTGAGTTGTACTTTTCAAAAAAGGCATTTGTTTTTTCACTCGGTGCAATAACCTTTTTTTCAACTCTTTCAATCTCCTTTTCAATCATTGCCTTTTTGGCAAGAAAACGCTCATATCTTTCGTCTGAAATAAGTCCTATTTCGTGACCCTTTGGAGTGAGTCTCAGGTCTGCATTGTCCTGACGCAAAATCAAGCGGTATTCACTTCTCGATGTCATCATTCTGTAGGGTTCTTTTGTTCCCTTGACGGTGAGATCATCAATTAATGTTCCGATGTAGCTTTCGCTTCTGTCCATGATAAACGGCTCTTTGCCAAGAAGTTTCAGTGCCGCATTTGCCCCTGCAACAAGTCCCTGGGCGGCGGCTTCTTCATAGCCGGAGCTGCCGTTGAACTGCCCTGCACCGTAGAGACCGGGATAGTTTTTAAACTCAAGAGTTGCATAAAGCTCGGTTGCATCACAGCAGTCATATTCAATGGCATAGGCAGTTCTCATCATTTTTGCATTTTCAAGACCTGCAATGGAGTGAATCATCTGAAGCTGAACATCTTCGGGCAGACTTGACGAAAAGCCCTGAATATACATTTCATCGGTGGAAAGCCCCATAGGTTCAATAAAAAGTTGATGACGGGGTTTGTCGGCAAAACGGACAACCTTGTCTTCAATTGACGGACAATATCTCGGACCCACACCCTCAATCTTTCCGCTGTAGAGAGGTGAACGGTGGAGATTGTCTTTTATAATCTGATGTGTATTTTCGTTGGTATATGTAAGATAACAGCTTACCTTGTTTTCACCGATATCGGTGTTTTCAAAAGAAAACGGAACAATTTCGTCGTCGCCGTTCTGGGGTTCCATTTTTGAAAAATCAACGCTGTTTTTGTTTATTCTTGCAGGAGTTCCCGTTTTAAAACGCATAAGCTCAATTCCGGCATTTTTGAGACACTCGGAAAGCTTGTTTGCAGGGAAAACTCCGTCGGGGCCGCTTTCGTAGCTCACATCTCCAACAATGACTTTTCCTTTGAGATAGGTTCCGCTGGCAATTATTGCGGCTTTAACCGAATATCTTGCACCAAGGTGAGTGAGCACCGATGTGACACGGTTGTTTTCGTCAAAGCCGACTTCGATTATTTCTGCCTGTTTTATGTCAAGATTTTCGCATCTTTCCAAAACATGCTTCATTTCATCGGAATATTTTCTTCTGTCCGACTGAACACGAAGAGAATATACCGCAGGACCTTTACCGCGATTGAGCATTCTCGACTGAATGAAGGTTTTGTCGGCAACCTTGCCCATTTCACCACCGAGGGCATCAATTTCACGGACGAGGTGACCCTTTGCCGTACCACCAATACACGGGTTGCAAGCCATGTTGGCAACGGTGTCCATGTTTATTACAAACATAATGGTTTTTGCACCGAGTCTTGCCGCCGCAAGCGCCGCCTCGCACCCGGCATGACCTCCGCCCACAACCGCTATGTCATATTCTCCTGCATAATATTCGTTCATTTGTTCACTACCTCTTTTCAAGGGATGTAATATATTTTATGGTTTAAATTACAATTTGATTTATAAAAATCATTTATAATTTTAATCACATTAACACTAAAGCGTAATTCCGCCTATGTTTTTTAGGCAAAATCTGTTTTTGATGGCGAGCAAATAACGTAGGGTTCGTTATTTGCCGACATTAAAGCAGGCGATTTTGCCACAAAAAACATCAGCGGTGGTCGGGGTGTGGGGCTGACTATAGAAGCCCCACAAAAGAAAAGTTTGAGAACTCTTTCTCAAAAACCACGGTGTTTTCATGCCGGAGCAATAAATTCCGGTATAAAACTTTCTTTTGCGGATTCACCGTCCTGAATGTAGGCATTTTCAATGCCAAGCTCCATGCAAAAATTAACCAGAGAATCATATTCTTTTTTCCGCACACGGCGGTTCAATTCGGGAAAATTCTCAAACTCTGCCATAGGGGTATATTGACTCATAATGCTGTAGACAATGCTATTGCCATAGGTTTCAAAAAGATAACTCATAATGCGTTTTGCTTCGTACACATGCTCGGGAATGAGCATGTGGCGGACAATGAGCCCTTTTTTCATAATTCCCCTGCTGTCATATTCCCCTTTCGGGCATTGCCTGTACATCTCGGCAATTGCCGACTTTGCTCTTTGGGGATAGTCGGGAGCATTTGAATAACGATTTGATGTTTTTTCTGTCCAATATTTAAAATCGGGCATATAAATGTCCACAAGACCTTCAAGCATCTTCAGAGTTTCGGGAAGTTCATATCCGCCGGTGTTATACACAACAGGCAAAGTAAGCCCCATGCTTTTTGCAAGCTTCAAACCTTGAGCAATTTGCAAAGCATAGTGTGTGGGCGTGACAAGATTGATGTTGTTTGCCCCCTGAGATTGCAAATCAAGGAAAACCTCAGAAAGCTCATTGGGCGTTATCTTTTTTCCAACATCGCCGATGGCAATTTTGGCGTTCTGACAATATATGCACCTCAAATTGCATCCCGAAAAAAACACAGTTCCCGAGCCTTCCCCGCCCGAAATGCACGGTTCTTCCCAAAAATGAAGAGCCGCTCTTGCAATGTATATTTCATCTGTCCTTCGACAATACCCTGTTTTGCCGCCGCTTCTGTCTGCCCCGCAAAATCTCGGACACAGATTGCAATTTGTCATCATATCATTCCGACACCTTCGAAAAGAATTTTAACTCCCAATGCAACAAGAATAATTCCCCCTGCAATTTCGGCTTTTTTCTTAAAACGACTGCCGAATTTGTTGCCGATAACCACTCCTCCAAAGGAAATGGCAAAGGTCACAAGACCTATTATTGCAATATTTTTGTATATATTGACATTTTCTTCAAAAGAAAAGGCAATTCCGACAGCCAACGCATCAATGCTTGTGGCTATTGCAAGCACAAAAAGCTCTTTTATGTTGAGCTTTTGATTTATGTCGCATTTTTCTTCTTCGTCATCAAAGGCTTCTCTTATCATTTTTATGCCTATGAAAGCAAGCAAAACAAAAGCAACCCAGTGGTCAACCGATGTTATGTAGCTTTCAAATGATTTGCCGAGCCAAAAACCCAAAAACGGCATAAGTGCCTGAAATGCACCAAAAAAGAGGGCTATGACAGTGCAGTGTGCGTAATTTGTTTTTTTCATGCAAAGTCCCTTGCACACCGAAACCGCAAAAGCATCCATGGCAAGTCCGACTCCAAAGAGAAAAATTTCTGTCAGGGTCATGTTTGTCTCCTATCAATAAAATGTTGCAACTTCCTGGTCGGGAACCTGCGACTTTACAATTTCTTTAACATGCAACACAGGACCTTTTTTGCCGTAGAGTTCATGATATTCCATGGCAATTTGTGCGGTAATAATCACCCAGTCACGGTTTGCAAGCGCCGCTTTTGAAGGGATTCCCGTGCACACAAGGCCCTTAAATTCAATGTCATCAACACAGCAGGTCATCACATGTCTGCCGCAAATGGCTGTGCCTGCTCTTGTTTTTTTGTTAATGCCCACAATACCCTTGAATTTTACTGTTTTGCCATCGTATTTGCGAATATCTTCGGCAAAATCTCTAAACCACAGTGCATAGTCACGGTCTTCGATTTCTATTATGGGAGCTTCCACATCAAAGGGAAGCGGGTCTTCCTCATTGTCATAGTCAAGTGTGCCGTCGGGATATTCGTAGGCAATTGAAGCTCTTCTTGTCACACCGCGGACAATCTTATGCAGAGCATCTCTGTCGGTATTGTCACCGGGACGGTTGAACACAACAAGCTCGCAGTTTTGGAGTTTGTCAACAACAAGGCTTCTCATGTTGTTGTTATAGTTCACAAAGGTGTTTGCCTCTGCAAAGAGAAGCTGTTGATAGATTAGCCAGTTTTCGGGAATTGCATTGTACAGAGAATCCAACTGCCACATTCCGTTATATTCTATAACAACTCTTTCGACTTTATGCTCTTTTGCCAGAGAAAGAAGCCTTTTTTCACATAGTTCATCCTCCGAATCAATTTCTTCTATGAACACATTTTTCCCCGAAAACTTTGAAGGCTCATATTCTTCCTCGCCGTCTTCACACATTAAAAGAAGTGTGCGTTCACCTGTGTTAAAACCTTCATCTTCGAGAGTTTCCTGAATTGTTTTTGTTTTGCCGCTTTCCAAAAATCCCGTGAAAAGATATACGGGTATTTCTTTTGCCATTTTTATTCCTTCCTTCTTATTCAAAAAGTTCCGCAATTTTTTCTTCGTTTATTTTTGAACCTATTACACAAATTTTGCCGATTACCGATGCAGAGCCAAATCTCACATCGGGTTCACCGGGAACATAGTCAAAGTGAATCCATTCATCACCGATTCAATTTCCATACACCCGAGCGAAAGGCTCCACTGTGTAAGGGGAGCTGTCACCGTAAGGTGACTGAGGGGTTGTTTAATGCTTCCATACGATTTTTTATGATATAATCTATATGTCCGCAAACATCATTGAAATTTGCATTGATTTCCGTATTCGTAAACCTCAATACCATCAAACCATATTTTTCCAAAAAACATGTTCTGTTTTTATCGTTTTTCGCATTTTCTTCCTCATAGTGTTGTGAACCATCAAGCTCAATAACAAGCCGAGCTCCGGCACAGTAAAAATCAACAATATATCTCCCAAGCACCTTTTGTCTCGTTATTTTAACCGGATAATCTTTTAAAAAGTCAAACCATAAATGTTTTTCTTCCTTAGTCATGTTTTTTCTGAGAGTTTTAGCAAGTGAAACAAGGTTCTTATTGTATTTTCTATCCACTTTACCACCTCATTTTTTGGTGTAAACAACCCCTCAGTCTGCTCACGCATCCAGCTCCCCTTACACAGGGAGAGCCTTTCCGCCTTTTGCCATTTTCATCGCAATTTTAAAACAATGATTATTCATTTTTAAATTGTTCACAAATTTGACTGCATAAAATAAATTATTCAAAAAGTTCCGCAATTTTTTCTTCGTTTATTTTTGAACCTATTACACAAATTTTGCCGATTACCGATGCAGAGCCAAATCTCACATCGGGTTCACCGGGAACATAGTCAAAGTGAATCCATTCATCACCGGTTGATGCCACAATACCCTTTGCTCTGAGAATTGTGCCGTATTCATCGGCATTTTCCAGCGATTTGAGAGCATTTTTGATTTCATCTGCAGTGAACGCTTTGCCGGTTTCTTTACCCCAGCTTGTGAACACTTCATCAGCATGATGGTGGTGATGATGATGTTCGTGATCATGATCGTGACAGTGGCAATGCTCATCGTGGTCATGGTCATGACAGTGGCAATGCTCATCATTGTCGTGGTGATGCTCATGTTCGTGGTCATGGTCATGACAGTGGCAATGCTCATCATTGTCGTGGTGATGCTCATGTTCGTGTTCATGGTCATGACAACAGCAGTGTTCATCATGGTCATAATGATGTTCATGCTCATGGTGATGGTGACCGCAAACGGGACATTTTTCTTCTTCTTTCATTTTTTCAAGCTCTGCTTCAAGAGTGTTTGTGTTTTCAATGGCATCAAGAATATCTTTGCCCGAGAGCTTATCCCATGATGTTGCCACAATTGCGGCATGATTGTTATGCTCACGAATGAGAGAAATTGCCTTTTCGCATTTTGCCTCTCCTGCCACATCGGCATGGCTGAGAACTATGCAGGTTGCGTTTTCAATTTGGTCATTGAAAAATTCACCGAAGTTTTTCATATACATTTTGCATTTTCCGGCATCAACAACGGTTGTCATTCCGTTTAAAACAGCATCTTCGGCATCAATGCCGCGAACAGCCTTTATGACATCCGAAAGTTTTCCGACGCCGGAGGGTTCGATGAGAATGCGGTCGGGAGCATATTCCTTTAAAACTTTGGCAAGAGCTTCGCCAAAATCGCCCACAAGAGAACAGCAAATGCAACCGGAGTTCATTTCGGTTACTTCAATGCCTGCATCCTGCATAAAACCGCCGTCTATGCCGATTTCACCAAATTCGTTTTCGATGAGAACAAGCTTTTCGCCGGAATATGCTTCTTTGATGAGCTTTTTTATGAGTGTGGTTTTTCCTGCACCGAGAAAGCCGGAAAAAATATCAATTTTTGTCATGTGAGACACTTCCTTTTTTAAATATATATTGATTAATAAAACAAAATTCTATTCTAACATATTATTATATAATAAAATACTCACAAAGTCAATTTTTAGAGCAAAGAAATTTAACATATTTTTTGTAAAATTCTCTTGACAACTCCTATTTTATTTGGTATAATACACAATTGTGAGACACGCTGTTGTAGCTCAGCAGGTAGAGCACTTCCTTGGTAAGGAAGAGGTCGGCAGTTCAAGTCTGCTCAACAGCTCCAGAAAAAACCGTAGATTCTGATAGAATCTGCGGTTTTTTCAATGAAGCGTTCCTTCGGAACATTAAGTCGCTGACGCTAATGAAGTTGCCTTCGGCAATGAAGTGTTGTTTCGCAACATTATTGAACGCTTTACTTCATGACGCCATAGCCGTCACTTCATATTTGCCAAAGGCAAATACTTCATTTACAAACATCAAATTATATAATATAATTGATTTAAAAGAAGGTGTTTTAAATGCGTGAAGATAAATTATCCATACAATCAATGGATTTCGCAGTTCAAATCATAAATCTTGTTAAAGAATGAAAATCTAAAAAGGAAAGTATCATTTCCAATCAGATAGGAAGAAGCGGAACATCAATAGGTGCTAATATCCGTGAAGCACACTATGCTCACGGAACCTCTGATTTTATTGCAAAGCTTCAAATTTCATTGAAAGAAGCAAACGAAACCGGTTATTGGCTCGAATTACTTTTTAGAACAAATTACATAGATGAAACCACATATAAATCTCTAAGTTCTCAATGTACAAGCATTCGTGTTATACTCATTTCCTCCATCAACACAGCCAAACAAAACACCGAAAAATCTAAATAACTTATGCCGTCACAAAAGTGGCGGTTTTCTTTTTGTGCATTTTGCTCTATTTCAAAATTTCTATTGATTAATCATAAAAAATGTGATAAGATAATTGTGCCAAATCAATTTAATAAACATAATTAAGGGATATTTTTCTTTTTTCAGGGATAATATGCTCTGATTTTGCGTACCATCGTTATATGAATTTGATAAAAACGCAAGTTCCATTAAACGATGGTGATTTTGGTATCCCTTTATGTTTAAAATTGGTTTGGCGACTATCGGAGTTTGCGTTTTTTGTGCGTCTACTTCGGTAGGCGCATTTTTTATTTTGCAAATTAATATGAGGAAAGGAGAGACGATAATATGTTCATTCTGCAATTAATAGCTTGTATGATATAAAGTTTGTATGGAGGAAATAAAATGTATATTAATGAAAAAAAGGAAGAACTTGAAAATTTATATAAACTTGCAAGAACAGCGAGAGACACGAACAACAGACGTAATGCCGAAAAATACTACGAAAAAATTTTAATGATCGACCCCGATAGTTGGGAGGCTTCATTTTATGTTGTTTACTTTCAAGCAACACAAATTAAAGAAAGCGGATTCGTATCAGCAGCAACCTCTGTGTTAAACAATTTTAACAATGTTTTTAACCTCATTAAGAAAAATGTGTCTGACATAAACGAACAAACCTTGATTGTGAACGAAATAATAAAAAAAGTCGAAATACTTTCAACCGGTGCGCTCAAAGCGGCATTAACCGTCCGTTCCAAAGCAGAACTATCAGACATAGAGTATATCGAATCAGATTTCTATTCAATACAAATGACTTGCTTATTATTGTTATTCAATTGTGGCGACGAAATTGAATCCACATTTTGTTCACCAGAACTAAAAAGCCTTGCCGCAAATGCATGGAAAAAAGCTATAGAATTACATAAAATAGGCATGGTTATTCCTTCTGATGAATGCGAAGTGGATTATTACTCTAAAAAAATTGGAAAATATGATGAAAAGTATACAAAAGACTATGAAATAAACCAACTCAAAACTGCACGCCAAACACTACAAGAAAAAATTGACGAACTAAAAAACGAGCTAAATCGGATAGAAAGGATTCTTAGCTACAGAGAAGGTTTTATTAACAAATTCAAATGGCATCTTGTTAATATACTGGGATCGTTTATTCTCAGCGGTATTATCACAGCAATAATAACATTCTTATTCATGGATATTATTCGGCCCGAACATAATATACCATATATTATTATTTCAGGCGTTGTGTTGGGATTGATAATTGCTATAAAATTTGCCATTAACCAATCAAAGGAAACGGGAGAATACTGCGGGAAAAGACATACTATAGAAAAAGAATTAAAAGAAGAAGAATATAAGTTGAAAGAAACAATCAATTCCTTAAACCATCTTAAGCGGTACAGTTAATACAATAGAATCATTTCAATTGACAAACCGAATAATCTGTGTTAAAATGACGAAAAAGGAATCAGGAGGAGATTTCATGTCAAAACTTTTGCGTCTTAAATGCCCATGCGGCAATGTTGTAAATGCATATCCCGGCGAAGTTTGCCCAAAATGCAAACAGCCCATTCCAATCCCTCGGGACGGAACAATCTATCTCTACAGAATGGGTTCACCCCTCGGAATTGCAGGTGGATTTGGTCTATATTTAAACGGTGAACCAATGGGACACATAGGCAACAAAGAAACAATCCGCATTCCCGTTAAGTTTGGCTCATACAATCTCCATGTTGCATCTGGCATGAACCGCAGATGTAATGACATGGTTATCAACATAACACCACAGTCACCTTTTGCATTTTTGAAGGTAAGAATGAAGATGGGATTTTTCACAAACTCATTTGTGCTTGAACCGTCCAATCCCCAGGAAATGCCCGACCTCTAAACTTTAAAAAGCATCGTCTATTACAAAATAAACGATGCTTTTTTATTTTGTGGTAATGTCAAAAAGAGTTTTGACATTACCGGGTATTTTTGTCATTGAATTTTGAACTCTCAACAATTCTCCGAATTGTGGACTTCAATTCCACAAGAGCACTTTCACAGCAGGGCTCGTTAAGAAGTCTCACAGGTATGCTTTCTGAGTCTGCACCCGAATTTGCGCTTCTTATATACCTTGTGTTCAAAAGTCCCTCAGCCTGAGGTGCATAAACCATAATCAAATGATATGCCTGCTCATCGGGAATTTCTGCCGCATCCGAGAATTTATCGATATTCACAACTCCGTTTTTCAACAAATAGTTGCATGCTGTGGGAAGCTCTCCGCACACTGCCACACGAATCTTATTTAATTCAGAAGAATAGGCTTTCATTAAATTCCTCCTATCTGTTGACAGCTGTCCATTTTTCGTTTTCGTCCTCATCCCTGATGTAATCATGGCTGTTTGTTGCTTCCTGAATTGCAATGTAATACCATGCATCTTCATCAGAATTGTCAATCCATTTTGTCATGTTCTCATGGAGGTCTTCTTTTGATTTTGGAGTGCGTCCTGTCATTCTGTTTATAAGAGCAATGGCTTCTGCACGGGTGATATATTCATCGGGTCTGAAGCTTTCGTCTTCATAGCCCTTTATCCAGCCATGGGCAGTCGCTTCGGCAATTTCTGATTCAGCCCAGTGTCCCTTGGTGTCGGAAAAAACATTTGCAATTTCAAAATCCGAATTGTCAAATCTTGCACATATTGCGGCAAATTCTCCTCTGGTGATGAGACTGTCGGGAGCAAAAAGGTTTAAAGCTCTTCCCTTGATTATTCCAAGCTTTGCCATGGTGGAAACCGAAGTGTTGTACCATGCGTTTTCATCTGCATCAAGAAAGCTGTTTTCATGAGCAATATTTTTGCTTCTTGTGTCTTCTTCAAGCAATCTGAAAAATATTTCCGTTGTTTCGGCACGGGTGATATAGTCATTTGGTCTGACCGTAGCATCTTCATAACCTTTTACATATGCAAAATGTTCGTTTACATTGAGAATGTCCGACACGTTGGACTGTCTCCATTTTGCATAAAGTGTAAAGCTTTTTGTCACCTTGGTTTCAAAATCATAAGTAGTGGTGCATTCTTCATCAACATACCATCCGTCGAAGATATAATCGCTCTTTGTGGGATCTTCGGGTTTTTGAAGCTTTGAGTTACGGGCAATTCTCTGATACTTGATTTCATTTCCGCCACCGGTGTCAAATCTTATTGAATAATAGCTTGTTCCGCCTCCACTGCCACTGCCGGTTGAGCTTTGTCTTTTTTGCCATTTGGCATAAAGGGTGAATGATGATGTGACTGCACCGGTAAAGTCATATTCGTCTGTGAGTTCTTCATCTATGAACCAGCCCTTGAACCTGTATCCGCTTTTGGTGGGATTGATGGGTTTTTCAAGCATTTCGCCGTCTGCTACGGTTGCATTTTCAATGTCTGAGCCACCCTTTGAATCAAAAATTACGGTGTGACCCGTTGTCAAAATCGGAATTGCATCAAAAACCGCCGTATATGTTTTTGATTCCGTCACTTCTTCAATGTCAGGTGTCCAGCCCACAAAGGTGTAGGTATAGTCTTCATCTGCAGGTTTTGTGGGCGTTTCACCTGTGTATACCGGGGTTTCACCGACTTCCATTTCTTCTTTTTGAAGCTCTGTGCCATCTTCGTTTTCAAATATGATTATATACTTCTCCGAAGCCTTTGGGAGTGTCAAAAAACCGGCGGCATAAATCACACCGGCGTCAAAGCTTGTTTCTTCAACAGGATTTTCGTCTCCGTCATCAACCGTCACATAATGTTCGGTTTTTACAACGGAATAACCTTCCGGCAAATAGCCGTCGGGAAGAACAATAACGGTGCTTACGTCTTCGTCTTCAAGCATAGCACAAACAACCAGTGCACCATAGCTTTCACCTGTTGCATCGTCAATCCAATCGTTGTCGCCCAATGCTTCAAGCTTACCGCCATCTTCCATAACAAAAGCATTGGCATTCTCATCGGTGTCAAATGCACCATCTCCCGATGCTATGACTCTTTTGCATTTGAGGTGTCCGCTTTCTGCAATTTTAACATTTCCGCAATTCACATTGCCGTTTACAGAAAGTGTGCCGTCTACATTGAGAGTTGAATTACTGCTTCCGCTTGCACCAAAGCTCAAGGATGCATATTCGCCATATATTTCAACGGATGCATCTTTTGCAACTGTGATAATATGATTATTGTCTCCGCCTTGCAAACTAACCGAGTCAATTTTGAGATTGCCTTCGCCTTTAAAGGTGATGGAGTTCCATTGATAGGAATAAGAAAACACATAGCTTCCGGTTATCTCTTCCACCTTTGAATCACTAACAGTGTTTATTATCACATGCAACTCGCCGTATGAACGGCAGGGAAGTGTCAGTGTTTTTATGTTGGCACCGTCAAGAGTCAGTTCAAGAGTTCTTACGGTTTCTTCGTCAATTTCTTCCACAGTCCATGTGTAAGAATAGTTTTCGCCATTTTCCGATGTGGTCTCGGTTATTTCAGAAAGAGGTGACAAATCCAAATCTGCACCATCCTCGGCAAAGCCTGTTATTTGCATTGCAAAAAGGCTCAAAAGCAGTGTTATAATCAGTGTCCACGCAGTAAATTTTTTTGTCATAGTCTTCTCTCCGTTTCATTGTTTTATATTTTATGTTATGAAAATTGTTGCTTTTTCATGGTGCTATTATATCACACTATAATCAAAAAAACTGTATTGCGTAAATTCTGCCGTTTTTGCGCATATTTTGCCGTGAAGTTAATGCTTCTATTATAAAATATATTTTCCACGCAGAGATTTTTTGTAGACAAAATCTCAAAAATGTTATATAATAAACGAGGATTAAAATGCAGTTTTCCTGCCGCACTGCCATATGCATTCCGCACTTTCCGAAAGGGTGAGATTTATGAACATTGCAATTTGTGATGATGAAGAAAGGTGTCTGAAAAACGCAACAGATGCCGCCAAAAAATATGCAAGTCAAAAAACAGATAAATTAATTTCTGTTGAAAGCTTTTCGCATCCTGAAGACCTCATTGATGCCTGTGAAAAAAAAGGCGGCTATGACATATACATTTTAGATGTTGTCATGCCCGATATGAACGGTATTTCGCTTGGCGAAAAACTCCGTGAGCTTGGCTTTGACGGAAAGATTATATATCTCACCTCAAGTGAGGAATATTCACTGGATGCATTCCGTGTGAAAGCTTTTGACTACCTTATAAAGCCAATCAACGAAGAGGCTTTTTTCAGGACGGTTGATGAGGCTCTGGCACACATTACCGAAAAAAATGACAAATACATACTTGTAAAATCCAAAGAAAGAAGCATAAAGCTGAGCTTTGACAGCATTATGTATGCAGAGCTTTCCAAAAGAGCTGTTTGCTATCACCTGACAAAAGGCAAAACGGTTGAATCGGTCACATTGCGCACTCCCTTTACCGAGGCATGTGCCGATTTGCTATCGGACAAGCGTTTTTTTCTTTGCAGTCAGAGCATGCTCGTGAACCTCGACCATGTTACAGAGGTTGAAAACGAAGCGGTGGTTTTTTTAGATGCACACAAAACCTTTCTCGGTGAAAAAAGCTGTCGTAAGCTCAGAAGTGCATGGTCTGAATATCTGTTCAGTTAGGAGAGTTACAATGACGATATTACGAGATATATCTATGCTATGGTCTATGTTTCATACGCTTGTGCTGTTCTTTTTCCTTTTTGAGTCCCGCTATCCGAAGAAAAAAGCGGCTACAATCGTAATGCTTACAATGTTACCCTTGATTATTGTAAATCTGATTCTGTTTGCGGTTTTGGGGTTTGACAGCTACGGTACGCTTATGCTTGCAACTTTGTCGCTTCCGAGCTGTGTTATTCTGTTTCTTTTGTCAAAGCACAGGGACGGAAGATTTTTCTTTACTTTCTGTATGGTTGACACAATCATTTTGGAAATTGTGTATATTACAAATCTCCTCAACCCATATATTTCTCCAAGCAACTATATTTTTATGTTTGTTGTAAGGATTTTAAGTTTGCCGCTTCTTGAATTGTGGGTGTATCGCAAGCTGCGACCCATATATCTTGAAGTGCAAAAAAAGTCAGGCAACGGTTGGGGAATTTTTGCAATTATTGGATTCCTTTTCTATATTGTCATAACTCTGCTTATGACCTATCCCGACAACATTGCAAACAGACCGCATCAAATTCCTGCACTTATACTTATGTTTATTCTTATGCCCGTAATTTACATTCACATAATATCCGCGCTTCGTCGTCAGCAGTTATACTATGAACAGGACGAACAGGAAAGAATTATGCAATTGCAGGTTTCAAACATTACCGAACGTGTAAACGAGCTTGGCGAAGCAAACGAGGCTTTTCGAAAAGAACGACACGATTTTCGCCACAAGCTGAAAGTAATTGCAAGCCTTGTGGAAACAAAACAGTATGACGAGCTTGACAGGATTGTGAAGGAATATGAAACAAATATTCACAAAACGCAAGTTGTAAGATATTGCAAGAGTGCGGTTGTAGATGCGGTGCTCTCAATCTACATTAACAGAGCAAAAAATTCGGGTATTGACGTAAAATTGGGCTTTGCTTTTCCCGATAGCTATGAAGCAAACGAAAGTGAACTTGCCACAGCTCTTGCAAATGCTGTTGAAAATGCCATACATGCCTGCGAAAAACTTCCGCAGAATGAAAGATTCATAGAAATTAAGGTATTGTCAAAGCCAAAGTTCATTGTGATGGTGAGAAACAGCTTTGACGGCAATGTCGAATTTGACGAAAACGGAATTCCTCAGACCGGTGAAGAGGGCCACGGCATTGGCACCTTGTCCATTGTTGCATTTTGTGAAAAAGTGGGCGGATATTACGAATTTAACGCCGAAGACAAGGTCTTTACTCTTTTTATGCATTTGAAATAAATCTGAACACATTAAATTTCTGCAAAAACAAAGCCGCTATCCTTTCGAACAGCAGCTTTGTTTTTTATTTTATCTTCCCACAAACATCTGTGTCCAGTAGTTGCCGTTTGCAACATATCCGACACCAATGTGAGTGTAGGATGCGCCGAGAATATTTTTGCGGTGTCCGGCAGAATTCATCCATGCGTTTACAACCGCTTCGGGACTCGTCTGCCCTTTTGCAATGTTTTCTGCGGCACTGCGGTAGGAAATACCGAATGTCTTCATCATGTCAAAAGGTGAACCGTAGGTCGGACTGTTGTGAGAAAAATAGTTTTTATCCTTCATATCCTGCGATTTTATTCTTGCCACCTTGGATAGCTCGCTGTCGTGTGTCAAAGCCGAAAGTCCGTTTTGGGCTCTGATTTCATTGACCAGCCTCACGACCTCACTCTCAAAGCGGTGAATGCCTGTGTCTTGTTCGGGAATTGTGTCATCATCGGGCAACGGCAAATTTTCATCGGGAACCACGCCGTCTCCGCCCGGTTTTGACACATCTTCATCGGGAACAAGTTCATCCTGTTCGGGCTTTGAACCGTCCTCATCGGGTTTTATGCCTTCATGCTCCGGCGGAATTACATCCTCATCGGGCGGTACAACATCCACATTGGGTTTGTCGCTGTCCTGCCCGGGAAAAATGCATCCAAGCTTTGAAAACCACGAATCAAAAGAAGCTATTTTGTCAAAATCAATTTTGTAACAGGCTGCAATTTTCAGCAAAGTATCACCCGCATCAACCTTTTGAACGGGGGATTTGGCTGCTCCTGCTGAAAATGTCATAAGCTGTGCACCGACAATCATCGGCACAATAATCTTTTTCATGTGTTTATACCTCCTGTATTTTTTCAGCGGTGATGCACTTGCGCACTGTATGCGCATGAAACATTATAACATATACAAAAGATATATACAAATGTAAATAATGGTAGTCGTGCAAACTATTTTACAAATCAAGAAAACGGCAAAGACGAAAAATTCTCTTTGCCGTTTTTGTGTGTATTTAAAGCTTTATATAGCGTATAATTTCTGATATCATATTCCCTTTACATCTAATATGCCATCTGAAAGGCAAACATCTATTTTGTCACTGTTTATAATTTTGACATTATCAGGATTGTCTGTAACAATGTGTGCATTTTTAAACCCTTCAACCGTCACAGAATCAAATTCAATGTACTTACAATCGGACGCTTCAAAAATCGGGAAGTCCGCATCGGGTTCCCTTGATGTAATCCTCACATTTTTAAGTCGGTAATCAAGAGGTTCGTCGGGATCTGCACAAATAACTCCCGGCAAAGAAAGCCCCGTAATTTCGCAGTTTTCAAAAACAATTGAATTAAGTGCTCTGTTACAGCACCATATCTGATCCTTTTTGAACGGATGCATAAATATGGAATTTGGATTTTTGAAACTGCAGTTTTTCACGATGATATTTCCGGGATTGTGTCTGATATCAGCCCTGAAATCGCAATAGTACAAAAACGGAGTATGCATTGCGTGACGGCAATGTTCTCCGGTTGGAGCAGCACTTGCTTTTTCCTCTGTGGAAAGCGAGCCTCTGAAGCCATATGTCGACGGTGCAAAGCTCTTGCAGTTTTCAACAAGCACATCTGTTCCGCCAAATCGCATAGCAGAGCAGGCACAGTCGAAAATGCAGTTTCTCACTACCACATCCTTGTTGTCGAAGCCTGCAATGCAGTCATCGCCCGTGTAAAACCCGCAGTCCTCCACAAGCACATTATCACAAGTACGCACATCAAAGCCATCGTGACCGCCATACACCGTTACATTTTTAACAGTGATATCAGACGACTTCATAATGTTATGTGCCCAGTTGGCACTGTCGGTTATGGTATAGCCTTCAAGATAAATATTTTTTGTGTTATATATATTTATGGCGTGTGGTCCGCGATACTTTTCTTCACCGTCGGGATTATAGCAGTTTACTCCGTCAATAAACGAACCCGGCTCACCTATAATCGAAACATTTTCTTCATCTAAAACCTTAATGATTCCGCTGTTCCAGTCTGAATATGGATTAACACTTCCCGATGATGACTTTGAGTCAGGGTTTGCCTCCATATTCAAAGGCTCAATTTCATCTTCACGGTATGCCATGTAATCTTTATAATCACGGCTTCCACGAAGAATTGCACCTGCCTCTAAATACAGAGTTGTGTTTGACCGTAGTCGCAATCCGCCCGTAAGGAAAATCCCTTTGGGAACTATAACCTTTCCGCCACCATTTAAAAAGCAGGTATCTATGGCTTTTTGAATTTCTTTTGTCTGCAGTCTGTCACAAGATAATGCACCAAAGTCGGTGATTTTGTATTCTTCCATAAAGCATCACTTCCATAATTATAAATTTTCAAATTTGGGTTTGTCGCTCTGTTTGAAGATGAAATGAACAACAGTGCGTTGCCTCCTTTGTGTAAAGGGAGGGGGGACCGCGTAAGCGGTGGAGGGATTGTAACAAACTGCCTCAATTGCAGTATTTGTGTTTGATTGAGAGTTTATCATTTAACAATCCCTCAGTCACTTTGTGCCAGCTCCCTTTACACAAGGGAGCCTTTCGCCCTTGTGTTAAACAGAGCGACAAACTCCAATTAATCTTTTTTCAATTCATCAGGATATAAACAATACCACGGGAATAAGAGTATTCATAACCTCGTCCACTCTCACAATGCCATCTTCAACAGTGAAATTGCATTCGCTTCTTGTGCCGTCGGGATTGAGTTTTTCGATTTTCTTAACTTCTTTGTCACATACAAAAGGTGTGTCCTCAAGCTGATCGAGACCGATGTTGAAAAATGCCGCCATGATTTCGCCGTTATCAAGGTGACCTGCACGAACATACACCTCACCGTCTTCGGGATAGTAAAGCGGAATGTGATTTTTCTCCGAAAGAATTTTGATAAACTGATTCTTTCTTGTTTCGTTAAGAAGTGAAAATGCCGAATGATAAAGATATGGCATATCGGGAGTTCCGTTAAACACCAGAACTTCACCGCCCAAATCATTTTTAAGGCGTGTTACCGCAGGACAGATTAATTCGAGCACACCGGTTTCGGGGTTTGTTCTCACAACTTCGGACAAAACCTCAACTCCGTCACGGCAAACCGTGAGGAATTTCTTTTCATATTGAGTTGATATGATCTTATCACCTATTCTTTCACCGCCGGCAATAATGTCGCCCCAGTCGGAAACTTCAACACCGATGTAGTCTGTATATCCTTTTACGCAAAGCTTATTTGCGGCACCTGCCGAAAGAATGAGAGTTCCTTTCATAAATTCCGTTACTTCTTCATTGCTGAATCCGTCGGCAGAAAAGTCGTCAAGGAAAACTGCACCGCCGGGTTCATTTGAAAAATAAAGTGGCAGACCGATTCTCTCCAAAAAGCAGGTTGACCAGGGGCTCAAAAACATTCCCTGCGTCGAAGGCACAAAGCCGTAGTTTTGCATAAGAGTGAGGGGAATACGACAACCAAAGGGCTTGATTTCTTTTGAATATTCCGTCATTTTTTCATAGAACTTTTCATATTTTGAAAGGATTTTGCGGTATGCTTTTCCTGCGTTTGGCTCATACACTCCAAGTCTTGTTATCCAGTGCTTTGCACCCTCTGCTCCCTCTAAAATGGAAGCAGTGAAGTGACCGTGGAGAAGTGCCGCACTTGTGCTGTAGCGGTTCTGTGGGCAGGTGTCGGTTTCTGCAAGGAAAATGTCCACATCATTTTTGGTGTTTTCACGAAGGATTGCCGCTCTGAACATAGCTGATGTAAAGGTTCTCGAACTGTCCATAGCATAGGGTCCGCCGTTAAGCCTTATTATTGAAGGATTGCCCTTTCCTGCAAAGGCTTTTGCGGCATCACCCGAAAATTCACAGAAAGTTGTGGTGTAGATACCCGATACAACACCCTGAATTGAGGGGTCAACTTCGTCGAGACCTTCTCTCATGGCTTTTATTGCCGAAACAATGCCGTGTTTCTGGGTTTCAACATAAATGTCGGTGTAGTGTTTATTTTCTTCGCTTGTGCCCTGCGTGTGAGCATAGACCTCTTCTCTTGACATATTGGTTCCTGCTCTTTTGTTGAACTCTGCCATATGATATTTGCAGGCACAGCCCTTTGTGGGTTTGTATAAAAGACCAAGGTCATCGTCGAGCATAACAATTGATGGATGGCGTTTTGCAAGGGTTTTCATCTGTCCCTTTATATATTCCTGAAAATGAGGGTCAAGAGGACAGCAGGTAACAACCCTCTCTTCACCTGTCACAAGGCTTATTGAGGGCATAAACGCATAAAGCTCTCTGGGAATTGTGATGTGACCAAGGGTAGCCTGAACAAGCACTCCGTGTTTTGCTTCTGCCTTGTCAAGCTTTTCACGGTAGATGTCATAAAGCTCACACTGCGCGGTTGCTTTGTCGAGAGCAGGTGTACATTCGGGATTGAACTTCATCATAAACATTGCGTGAGTTGTGGCACCGCTTTTTTGCTGTTCGATGATATCCTCACAAATCTCATCGATGTGGTCTTTTTTCAACGGGGTGATTGAAAGATTAAGCATGGTTGGTCTCCTCCTTGAATTTATATTAACATAATTTCAGTTGGGTTTCAAATTGGGGTTTAGCGGGCTGACAACAAACTGAGCTAAATCGAAAGCCGCCCCTGCCTAAGGGGCAATGTCGTCAACTTAAGGGAAAACTACGTTAATGTCATCCTGAGCGGAGTGTCAACGTAGTCGAAGGATCTCATTTTTAGATGTTTCGACTTCGCCTACAGCTTCGCTCAACATGACAAAAGAGAGATATTGCGCGTTAGCCGTCGGAGACTCGAACAGAGTACGGTTTTTGCAGTAAATTCTGCGCAATACTTCGTCAAAATGCTCGTTAATACACCAAGTATTAACTGTGCTTTTTCCTTGTCTTGCTATGAATTTATCGCAAAAACTTCTTTGAACTATCC
>JAFQHQ010000113.1 GCA_017397885.1 Clostridia bacterium
GCGGTGGAGGGATTGTAACAAACTGCCTCAATTGCAGTATTTGTGCTTGATTGAGAGTTTATCATTTAACAATCCCTCAGTCACTTCGTGACAGCTCCCTTTACACAAGGGAGCCTTTCGCCCTTGTGTTAAACATCCCGATAAACCCCAATTTATCTCTTGAGTCGACGACATTTCCTTTAGGCAAGGATGGCAATACTTCAGCCTGATTTTATCTAAAGATAACACGATGCGCAGAGGTCGTCATACCCTACGATATACTCGTGTTAAATTCCCCGACACCCAATATATAAACCATTATTAAAGAAATGAGGAATAAACAATGATTACAAAAACACCGTTAAATTTTGAAAAAGTAACAAGTCCGTCAATGGACAAAACAGAGAGCCTGCCTCTTTTGCACGGCGAAATTGCCGATGTGTATCCTTATCATCACATTATAAGTGCCGGTGATAAAATTACCCTTAAAGGTGATGAAAAAATATATCACATTCTCTTTCTTATAGAGGGTGCCGCTTCAATCTCCACGGCAAGCGGAATGTATTTTATGGATGAAAAGGGTATGTTTGTTGACGAGACGGGTCTTGACGTGGAAATCTGTTCCGGACCCGGTGCAAGATTTTTTGAAATTGAAAAACACATGACCGATACCGACCTTGAAACAAAGAAAAAGTATACCGCAACATTCCCCATACTTCAGATTTATTCCGAGTGTCAGCAGTACACCGATTTCAGCAAAACTCCAAAAACCATAAACCGCATTGTTTTGGAACAGGAAAACATTCCCCGCTTTGCAATGGGAAGTGTTGAGTCGGTGGGAGAGGATTATGTTATTCCCAATGCTCACCCCGAAATTGATCAGTTCTTTTTCACTTTCCCCGAAAATGATACGGAGCTTATCATTAACGGTGAAAAAATGAATCTCACAGGTGACACGCTTTTGCACATTCCTCTTGGCGCCGACCACGGCACGGACCTTGCCGAGGGCAAAAAAATGCACTATCTCTGGATAGATTGCCTTGTTGATGAAAAGTATGCCGAAATTTTAAAGGAAGACCATGTTAAAACAAATGAATTAAAAAGTTTCTGATGATTGACTTTTTTTCGTATTATGTTATAATTATGAATGGATTCCGTGATAAATTAGGATTGTGTGATGTTCCTTTCCTTCTTGTAGATCTTGGTGATTTATGAGTGTTTTGACACGGTATATTACCGTAAAAATATATACGAAAAGTGATGTTAAATGGCACTGAAACTTCTTGATGAAAAATATTATACCGATGAAGCTTTCACAATAAGACGTGAAAAGACGTTGAATCCCACGAAAGAAAAGGTTCATACCCACGACTTTGTTGAGCTCATCTATGTGTATGACGGAAAGTCATCCCACAAGGTTGACAGCATCGAATATCCTCTTGGCAGAGGAGATCTTTTGTTTGTAAATTATGGGAACCGACATTCCTTTGATACAGACGGTAATATTGAATATGTAAATATTATTCTTAAACCCGACTTCATAAGCAGAAGCCTTAGCGGTGAAAAGAATGTTTTTTCTCTTCTCACACTGTCAAGTTTTAAAGAATTTTCCGATAAGATTAACCGTGCAAAGCGTTTCATGCATTTTTCAAAGGATGAAAGGTGTAGGCTTGAAGCTTTGATTTCGCTTATGGAGGATGAAGAAAGCCAAAATAACGGTAGCGATTTTGTTCTTCGCTCTGCACTGAATATTTTCCTTGCAATTGTTTTTCGAAAAATGTCTTTCTCGCTGAATGAACAACTGGAAATTAATTCGGAGCTTCTTGTTTATATACGAGATAATTGCGGAGAAAAACTTTCGCTCAAAACCATTGCCGCAAAATGCTCGTACAATCCATCTTATTTCAGCAGAGCATTCAAGAAATTTGCAGGCTTATCATTTCTTGATTTTATTTCAAAATGCAGAATTGAAAAGGCTTGTGAGCTTTTATCTACAACTGACAAAAAAATAGAAGATATAATTACCGAGTGCGGTTTTTCCGATCGAACAAGATTTTTCAAGCTCTTTTATGATGAGATTGGAGTTACACCTTTGAAATATCGCAGAATATGATTTGTTGACAAGATGTAACGAATCAATACTTTTTTTGTAATAATTGCCCCTTTTTTGGATATGTGATTTTGATATAATAAAATTACATTCACAAGAAGGGGCGTTTTTATTATGAATTATAAATTTAACAAAGAAACAATTAGAGACAAAATACTTGCCTGCTGGATAGGCAAAAATATAGGCGGAACTGTTGGCGGTCCGTTTGAAGGTCAAACCGAAATGCAAGATATTCCCGGTTTCACCACTGCCAAAGGGGAACCGCTTCCAAATGATGACCTCGATCTTCAGATTGCATGGCTTATGACAATTGACCGCTCAGGTGCAAGAGGACTTGATGCCAACGAACTGGCTCATTCATGGATGATGTTTGTAACTCCACACTGGAATGAATACGGTGTTGCTCACAAAAATCTCAAAATGGGACTTTTGCCTCCGCTTTCAGGTGAATTTGACAATAAGCTCTGGCGCAATTCCAACGGTGCATGGATCAGAACAGAAATATGGGCGTGTCTTGCTCCGGGGTTTCCAAATGTTGCAGCAAAATATGCAATTATGGATGCAAGTGTTGACCATGGTCTTGGAGAAGGCACATATGCTGCAATATTTACGGCTGCAATGGAAAGTATTGCATTTTTTGAAAATGATATGAGACTTCTCATTGAAACTGCTCTCAGTTACATTCCTGCACAATGTATGCTTGCAAATAGCGTGAGACTTGTGCTTGAAGAATATGACAAAGGCACACCATATCGTGAAACAAGAGAAAAAGTGGTGGAACTCAACGAAAAACTTGGCTGGTTCCAGGCTCCCGGTAATGTCGCTTTTGCAGTAATTGGTCTTATCTACGGTGAAGGTGATTTCAAAAATTCTGTTATCTACACCGTTAACTGTGGTGACGATACCGACTGTACTGCAGGAACTGTAGGTGCGGTTCTCGGTATTATGAACGGAACAGCCGGTATTCCTGATGATTGGAAAGAATATATTGGTGATAAAATAAATCAGATTTGTATTAATCCTCAGTATATCAACTATGTTCCTAAAACCTGCACAGACTTCACCGACAGAGTTATAGACTATATTTGCGACATACTCAGAGTAAACAGGGTAACAGCGGAGCTTACAGACGGAGAAACAGTTTATGACCGAGAAGAAGCTTTCAAAGTTCTTGAAGGATACAGTGAAGACTATTATACTCGCAGTAAATACTCTTATGATATAACAAGACCGGCATATATCACCGCAAGGGTAGAATTTGACGATGAACCTATTGCAAAAATTGGTGAAGAGTTGAAATTCAAAGTTAAATTCCAACAGCTCTTCATCTATGGTGAACCGATTGAAGGATATGTAAACATCACCATGCCCGAAGGCTGGAGCGCAACATACAGAAAAGCAGTTCACATCGCAAAACCACGTGATATTATGTCCGTTTCAATGCCATATCAGGATTACAGCATTACAAGTGACCTTGAAGTTACCGTTGTACCCGGAGAAAATATTTCTGCTGTCAATAAACTTTATGTAAACGTGGAACTTAACACAAGTCCTATTCCTTTTGTTGTTCCGGTTACAATAGTCGGATAATATAATTAATTAAAATCGACCGTAAAATATCCCATCTGAAAATCGAGGATAATGAACCAAACACCAAAAAGTTAGAATCAAAATCTAACAATTGGTAGTTTGTTAAAATCCTCGATTTTTAATTTTTTTAAATAATGCTAATAGATAAGGGAGAGCAGGAATAAGCCGTAAATCTGAAAAATTTTTCGGTTGTTTAAATATGTATAAAAACCGGACTTTTAGTAATGATTTTTCCTACGGTTTGGAGAATTGAAAAGATAGGTTTGCAAATTTTGGGTGTTTATGATATAATACAATGGTGTGGAAATGCACTCTTTTACGTTTGTCATGACGAAAAAAGATGAATTGTGTGAACTCGTGAAGTTTAAACCTTTGTTCTCATACAGTTCATTCTAAAAATACAGAAAGCGTGATATAATGAATTCCATTTTAAAAAAATTCAAAGTTATTCCATCCGTTGTTGAAGCAGACAAGGAAAGCGAAATTACAATTAAAAGTTTAGATGGAACTTTTCAGTTTTTTGATGATGTAACATACAAAGTATCTTTTATTCCCCAAGACGTAAGCGACGTAGCAATGGATGAAGAAATCTCTTTAAAAGGCTATGATAAATCAAGAAAAGTATTTTCCGTAAAGCCCGAAAATGGAGAGCTTAAAGTGAAATATTTCTTCTGCGGTGAGCAGGAATGGCGCATTCGCATATGTTCTGATGAATATGAAAAGCATCAGAATCCTTTATATGCCAAATATGAACGTTTCTGGACTTCACTTATTGCCGCACCAAAAACAGGTGTTGATTTAAGAATATATTCTCTTAAAGAAGATTTATATGAAAGAAGAGCTTTGAAAGGTGATCTACACATTCACACCACAGCATCTGACGGACAGGAAAGCCCTGAAACAGTATCTGCCGCATACAGAAAGTCAGGTCACGATTTTATTGCAATAACAGATCACAATGTATACAATGCTTCTTCAACGGCAATGAAAAAATTTGACTTTATCAAAAATTTTGAAATTATGTGTGCAGAAGAAGTGCACAATGGTTATGGCGGTTTTTTTCATATGGTAAATATAGGTGGTAAATACAGCGTTAATGATGTTTATATAAATGAACCGGATAGAATTAAAAAAGAAGTGTCGGAGCTTGAAAAAGAGATAACCGTTCCCGCAGATTATGATAAAAGAGAATTCTTAAACAGAGTGTGGCTTTACCGCGAAATCAAAAAGAGTGGCGGATATGCGATATTTCCCCATCCATATTGGTATATAGGGCATTCCCATGTTTCAACTCCGATGTCAAAAGCTATAATCAAAAACGGTCTATGCGATGCTTTTGAACTTCTTGGAGGATGCACACCAAGAGAAAATAATCTGCAGGTTGCACTGTATAATGATTTGAGGGCAGAGGGGTATGATGTGCCCATTGTTGCTTCAACCGATTCACATTCCGTTTTATCCGGAGATTATCTTTGCCACCAGACAATTGTATTTGCAAAAGATGGAGATATTTTAAAATCTGTGTCCGAAGGCTACAGTGTTGCGGTTGAATCACATTCCGGTGAAAATGTCAGGGTATACGGCAAGCTGAGACTGGCTTCTTATGCGCATTTTCTTTTGGAGAATTATTTTCCGCTTCACAATGAATTATGCTCTGCATCGGGACTTTTTATGGAAAGATTCATAAACGGTGACGAAGAGGCAAAAGAATTAATTGAAAAAGCTGAAGAGTGCGTTTCGAATTTTGAAAACGAATTTTTTGAAAAGCACATATAAACGAACAAGGAGAAGACAATGTTTGGCGACAAATTTGAAAAAGAATTTTCAAAATATAATCTTTGCGGCAATGTTTTGACCATTTCAAGGGAAAAATGCGGCTGGACAGCTGATACTGCACTTAAACTCCGCATAGCCGCCGACACATCTCCGTGGATTGAAGAACCTGACGGAGCTCACACTCTCGGCAAGGATTATATAGTTCCAAAGGAATTCGGATGGCTTATCCCAAAAATGCCCGCAGACGGTGCGAAGGTAGCCTTAACGACCGACACTAAAGGCGGTTTTAAAATATAAATTTCGCCTCACTCGTCGTTAAAATACTCGGAAATATAACCATATTTCCTGCGTTTTTGCCTTGACTGAGACAAAATTTATTATTTTAAAACTCCAAA
>JAFQHQ010000114.1 GCA_017397885.1 Clostridia bacterium
GGCAAAATCGACCACGGGGCATTTTCAGAAAACAGTCATACGAACGTTTTCGAAAATTTGATGTCACGCCGAAAATTTTGGCGTAAATCAGTTTCCTTAAATAGCCAAAATTAGCGAGCACGCATCTGGTTGATGCGGTGCAGAGCGATTCGTGTGGGACATCAAATTTTTGAAATTCGCTTACGAAAGTTCGTATGTGTTTTCGGGAAATGCCCCGTGGTTGATTTTCATTATTATTTTTCAAACAGCCCGACAAACTCAAATTTGAACTCAACAAAGGAACGATACATTACCATTCCCAATAATGTTATTTACAAATTTAAACCTTGAAATAATAATACAAATGGTGTATAATTGATTCATATTACCGAAAGGATTTTTTGATATGCTCAAACAACAGATAGAAAACATATTGCCATTTGTTGAAAAACCTGCAAGATACACCGGCGGCGAGCTTCATTCCGTAGTCAAAAATTCCGCGGATGTGGATGTGCGTTTTGCTTTTTGCTTTGCCGATGTGTATGAGGTGGGTATGTCGCATCTGGGCATGAAAATATTATATTCACTTATGAACGAAAGAGACGACGTGTGGTGCGAAAGAGTTTTTGCTCCGTGGATTGACATGGAAGAGCAAATGCGAAAGGCAGACATTCCCCTCTATGGGCTTGAATCCATGGATGCCATCAAAGATTTTGATTTCTTGGGCTTCACACTTCAATATGAAATGTGTTATTCAAACATCATAAATATGCTCGACCTTGCAAAGGTTCCCCTCCTTGCCAAAGACAGGGGCGAGGGCGACCCCTTTGTTTGCATGGGCGGACCTTGTGCCTACAGTGCCGAAGCGTTGGCTGATTTTTCAGATTTTTACATTTTGGGCGAAGGCGAAGAGGTTAATCTTGAAGTCATTGATGCCTACAAGGAATGGAAGAGGGAAAAGGGCACACGTTTTGATTTTCTCAAAAAAATATCCCAAATTGAGGGAGTTTATGTACCCTCATTCTATGACATAAGCTATAACACCGACGGCACAGTTATGGCAATTGAGCCAAAATATGATTTTGTGCCCAAAAAGGTGAGAAAAAGAATTGTTAAAGACCTTGACAAGGTGTATTATCCCGACAAGTTTGTTGTGCCGTTTATCGAAATTGTTCACGACCGAATTATGCTGGAGATTTTCAGAGGATGCCTCAGAGGATGCCGTTTTTGTCAGGCAGGCATGATATATCGCCCCGTGAGAGAAAAACAGCCCGGCACGCTTCTTGAGTGCGCTCAAAAGCTCATCGACTCCACAGGCTATGAAGAAATCAGCCTTTCGTCACTTTCCACAAGTGACTATTCGTGCCTCAAAGAGTTCACCGACGGTCTTTTGGACATAACGGAAAAAGAAAGTATTTCTCTCTCTCTGCCGTCACTTCGTCTTGATTCATTCTCCATGGAGCTTATGGAAAAGGTTCAAAAGGTGCGAAAAAGCTCTCTCACCTTTGCACCCGAGGCGGGAACACAGCGCATGAGAGATGTTATTAACAAAAATATCACCGAAGAAGACCTGCTCACTGCGGCAAAAACAGCCTTTGAGGGCGGCTACAGCTCCATAAAGCTCTATTTCATGATGGGTCTCCCCTTTGAAACAATTGAGGATGTTTGCGGAATTGCCGACCTTTCCAAAAAGGTTGTGCGCCAGTACCTTTCCGTTCCCAAAGAAAAAAGAGCCCCCGGTCTTCGCATAACCGCATCGGTATCGTCCTTTGTTCCAAAAGCCTTCACACCGTTCCAATGGGCAAAGCAGGATGACCGTGACACACTTCACGAAAAACAGTATGCCCTTAAAGATGCCATGGATGACAAGCGTGTCCGCTACACCTATCACGAGGCTCCCGTGAGCGTTTTGGAGGGTGTGTTTGCAAGAGGTGACCGTCGCCTGTCAAAGGTTCTTCTTCGTGCGCACGAGCTTGGAGTTCGTTTTGACGGATGGAGCGACCAGTTCTGCCAAGAAAAGTGGGACAAGGCTTTTGAGGACTGCGGAATGGATATTTTGTTCTACACAAGAAAACGCCCCTTTGACGAGGTGCTTCCGTGGGATATGATTGATGTGGGAGTTACCAAGGATTTTCTTATTTCCGAAGCAAAAAAAGCAGAGCAGGCGGCAACCACTCCCCAGTGCAGAGAAAAATGTTCAAACTGCGGAGCAATGTGCTTTGGAGGAGGTGTTTGCTTTGAAAAGCGAAACTAAATTTGTGTATCGCATAACCTACACCAAGGGTGACTCGGTGAAATATATTTCTCATCTTGATTTTTTGAGATGCGTAAACCGAAGCTTTAAGAGAGCCAAAATCCCCGTGAAATATTCACAGGGCTTTAACCCTCACATTCTTTTAAACATTGGTCTGCCCTGCCCCGTTGGTGTGAGCAGTGAATGTGAAATGCTTGACATTGAGCTGAAATGCGAAATGGACCCGGCTCTCATTGTCAAAAATCTTGACGGTGCCATGCCAAGCGGCATAAAGATTCTCTCTGCCGAAAGAAAAACAAATCATCCCGACTTTTTTGCCATTGAATTTGCCGAATATGACATAAGCTTTTCATCGGACATCGAATTTGACACCAATGCCTTTGCCCATGAAGAATGCGTTATGATTGAGAAAAAGTCCAAAAGGGGCATGAAAGAGGTTAACATCAAAGAATTTGTCAAAGAAATGAAGCTCGAAAGTCTCGGAGACAAAAAATACGCCTTAAAATGCATCATAAGTGCAGGAAACAAGCTGAATTTAAAACCCGACCTTTTGGTCAGTTCCATTGCAAGCTATCACACAGCAAGCTTTAAAGACATAAAAACCGTGAGAAAAAAGATTTTTTTTGAACAAACCATGTAATTGTGGGGTAACCAATGATAAAAAATTTTATATTGATGTGGAAAAACATTTTTAATTACAAAGACGTTTCCGACAAAAAAGAATATTGGCTCGGTCTTGTTGCAAACCTGATTACCATGTATATATGCGTTATACCCATTGCACTTTTGTCAGTCTTATTTTCCGCAAATCCTATTATATTTTCTGCAGTCTATATGATTGTCTGCAACCTGCCTGCAGTTTCACTTTTTGTACGGCGTGCAAACGACCTTAACATGAAAATTGCAGATACTCTTCTTGTTGCAATTATGACTCCCGGGATTAGTGCCATAATCATCGGGCTGATACCGTCGCAGACAAAAACCAAAAAGAAATTTTCGTTTCCGTGGACATGGAGATTTTTCATTTTGGGAATCGGAATATTTTTTACAAGCGGAATCATAAGTCAGATATGCTTCGGTGTCCCCGATGCATTTTCCATGATAACAATATCCGGATTGATTTTATCGACGGTATCAATGATTGTCGGATATATCGGAGCAGCAAAACGTAAATGAGACAAACAAAAAGGAAGAACTCCACTTTGAGGTTCTTCCTTTTTAATTATCTGACCTTAACGGTAGCCTTAACGACCGACACTAAAGGCGGTTTTAAAATATAAATTTCGCCTCACTCGTCGTTAAAATACTCGGAAATATAACCATATTTCCTGCGTTTTTGCCTTGACTGAGACAAAATTTATTATTTTAAAACTCCAAA
>JAFQHQ010000115.1 GCA_017397885.1 Clostridia bacterium
AACACCAAGGCGTCTTCCGCCTATGTTTTTTAGGCAAAATCTGTTTTTAATGGCGAGCAAATAACGTAGGGTTCGTTATTTGCCGACATTAAAACAGGCAATTTTGACGAAAAAAACATCAGCGGCGGGCGGTGGTGCAGGCAGCCTCCTGCGAAAAGAGCTTTGAGAAACCTTTCTCAAAAACCATTAGCGTTTTCACGCTAAACTCCCTTATCCACCCCATAAGGGTTTGTATGTTCTTACATTTTTTCCTTCAAGCTTTATTATTCGAACTTTATTCATAAGCGAAGAATCATAGGCTTCAAACCCTGACAATTCATCCTTGTGTCCGAGTCTTCGCCACATTGACCACTCGGCAAGTCTTTTTGTTCTTGTTTCCGCATCCCAAAGGGCAATATTGTTTCCTCCGGCATTGTAGATTGCAAGGGCTTTTTCTTTAATTTTGTCGGGTGCAAGAGTTCGGGGCATAATTTCAATGTATGTTTTTAATCCGTATTTTTGTTCTATTGCCGCAAATTCACCGACACGCTCCGCCTGACTTTCCGGTCCTCTCATAATTCCCTTTGAGTCTGCCATGGGAGCAAAGATGTCATCATAGTGATATTCAATGTGACAGTGCTCGCCGCTTGATGCATATTCAGTGAATTTTTTAAGGTCAATTTTCCCCGGGTTTTCTTCCTGCATAATTTCGGGAATCAAAACCTCTCTTATTCGTCTTTCGGCACTTATTATCCGCTCGCAAATACCTTCCTTTGCCCAGGTCTCAACATCCAGCCCCACAAGTCGGCAATTGTAGAGAGAAAACAAAACCTTTGCATGAAGTTCCGGTTTTCTTTCGGGAACGGCATTTCTGATTGCAGACCTAAGCTTTTGCATAAAATCGGTCATGATTTCGCATTTCAGCTTCATTATACGTTCATCATCAAGGGGAAGCTCTCGTGCATCTTCTCCGTAGCATTCAAAAAACTTGTCGCAAAAAGGTTTTTCAAAAAGAATAAACGGCCATCCTCTTGAAAAAATAGGCATAAGCGCATCACAGCCCGTTTTTGCCAAACGTACAAATTCATCTATGATGTAATTTTGTACCTCAGGATACATAAACGAAAGATATTCGGTTACATCTCCGTCACGGTCGATACATCTTAAAGCGGGATTTTCAAGAGTGAATTTTTTGTCAAAGAAAATGCCGCTTTCGGGAAATTCCATCTGCCACATGGCAACTCTTTGCGAAACGCACATTTTAAGCTTCATTCTTTTTCCGTAATCAACAACTTCCTTTAGCGTGTCATAAGAAAAATCTGTTTTTGCTCTTTGTGCATATGACCTTTCATAAGCCGAGCGAAAACAAAAGGCTTCAATGTCTCCGTCACCTGCCTCACCGTCGTTTAGACTGAGGTTTTCCACTGCAAGCCATTCCACATCCGAATTACATACATTTGCGACGGCAGTTTTCCAGCCTGATATATGGGAAACATCACGAAAACATAGCTTGTTGTGCATATCGTCTGTTGCATAGAGACGTTTTGTGTCTGTGCGGTTTTGCTCAAAAAGATGTTTTTCGGTTTCTTCTTCACTCATCGGCACAAAGCGAATCCATGCAATCATGGCATTTTGGGTGCGACCAATCGAATTGTGCTTGCCCATTACTACGCTTTCGCCGTCCATTTTTGCACATTTCCAGAAAACATCTTCAACAATATGCTCGCCAAAGCCTCTTTCCATGCACGGTGAAACAGCCATGAAGGCTTCGTCTGATGTGAGTTTTATATCAATTTCGCTCTGTTCGGTGAAATGGGTGTATAGTCCCACATATATCTTGTGCCATCCGCTTATTTTGGGGTTTAATTCAACATCCTTTGGGTTGCATTCCTCAAAAGCTACAAGCATAGAACCTGAAAAATCCTTTGTTTCATAGCTGCAGGAGTACCATTTGTCTTTCAGTCTTTTGTCTGAAATGTTTTCGTAAGGAGCACACTGCTTTGCCAAATCGGAAAATAATATATCATTATTCATTGTAATTCCTCCGTAGTGATTTCATACAATGAAATTATATCATCGACTCTCTGAGTGTTTCAATAACTATTTTACTTGTTTTGCAAACTATAATTTTTATGTTGTTTTTTGTCGGGCGTAATATAGTTTGCAAAACAAATAAGATAATTATTGCACTAAGATGCATTGGATGATAAAATTTTTATGATGAATAAAATTTGAAATACATTAAATACTGCCGCAGGATACAGCGGAGAAAAGGAGTTAAGAATTATGAAAAGAATTATCTCTGGTTTAATTACGGTAATCTTAAGCCTTGGTATGCTTTGTACCGTTTCGGCTATAGGGTTACCCGGCAAACCCGACATATCGGGCTTTGAATATGCGCTTGCAGATAAGAGCGGCAATCCTGCCGATGCCATGGAGGCAGGGGGAAGCCTCAGTGTCAGTATGAAGCTTGAAAATAACACCGCATCAAAGCAGGACTATGTTGTTTCACTTCAGATACTTAAAAACGACAAAAAGCTTGACATAAAATCTGCAAAAGGGGAGATTGAAGCATCAAAAAATGCCGATATAACTCTGACCTATGATTTTGCGGATGACGAAACCGACTTTAGCGGATACGGTGCAGAGGTATATGTGTGGTCCGACATGGATTCCATGCAACCCATTTCCACCTATTCGGTTTTCGGCTCTTCAAACAATGATATTTATGCCTACAAAATAGACGATGATTTTGTTCATACATCGGGCAAAACGGAGCTTACCTACGCTTTTGCCAAAAACTACAGCGGTATTCCGACAATCAGACCTTTGTTTTTTGATTTGGCATCAAGGTGCGCTTCTCTTCCCGAGATAGGAGACGTCACACCCGATACACAGCGTCTCGGCTTTAAGGTTCTTTCACAGTCGGGAAGCGAAAAAGAGCATTATCTTGACATTTTCAAGGTTACGGATGAAACCGATCCCAAAAATGCCGATTTGAAAAGCATCAAATTGCCTTACGGCGCCTACAATTCAAACTATCATGGTTTAGGACACCTTTATCCTTCCTTTGACAAGGATGTAACAGAATATAACGTGTTTACATATATGAATTCCTACGCCGGACTCACCCCCGACTTTGAAACCGTAAACCCGGATGCAAATGTTGAAATGACCGTTGCACCCGACACAAGTCTTACAAACACAACTGCGGTCTACACTGTTACTTCACCCGACGGCACCGTGACAAAGGATTATACCATCAATTATACCTCAAACAGAGGAACAACTCTTGAAGTTACCGACATTGTAAACGGTTACACAGGTTCGGGTACATCACTTTATGACTGGTTCAGAGGAAGCAAAGATCCCGAGCTTTATAACGATTCAACAAGAATGGCAATTCAGGACGGATATTTCAACAACAGAACCGTAAAACCGACACGCCCGATTATGGAAATTGACATTTCAGCGGGTCCCGATTCAATTGAATACGGAGTGCTCAATCTTTCACTTTTCAAAAATATTCATGAAACAGCAGCCTCCGCATCGGGAACTATGCGCATATACAAAATTGATGACAGCATATATGATGTGGACGACATAAACACAATCGGTCAAAATGATACAAGCTCATATTTTGCCGATGAGATGTGCGCTGTTGAAATACGCAAAAAGGTAGCAAACAACGGTGATATGTATTATATTTACATAGATGCCGATTATTACAACAGTCTTAAGGCAAGCGGAAGAACAAAAATGTATCTCGGATTTGCAGGCGAAACCCACGATGCAACCAAAGCTCTCGGTGTTGTTTTCGGCGGCGGCGGAACAGCTTACAACAATTCACGCTTCCATTGTATAGCAGAGTAATGACAGAAACGGAGGAAAGATAATGAAAAGATTAATATCATGCATAGCTTTTATATTGTGTCTTTTGATGTGCGTTTCATCATTTGCTGAAAACAGTTTGATAAACATATCCGAAATAAAACCCGTTCAGAGTGTTGACGAAACAACCGGCAAAATAAATCAATATATAAGAATTTCCGGCACAACCGATGAAAGCCTGTATAACGGAATTGTGACCGTGGGCATTGTTGAGGAAAACCTCGATAGCGGTGAGGTGCAAAACTATGAAATTTTAAAACAGCTTATAGTTGACGAAAACGGAAGTTTTAGGGCAGACATTCCCTTTTCAACAGGCGGAAATTTTGTTGTGAGAGTTGGCGGTCAAGGCATTGACACACCTTATGAAAATCCCATAACAACCATAAGCACAGACGTTATCAACAATTTTATGCAGGGCATAAAAAGTGAATATGACAAATCGGATTTGAATGCCGAGCTTTTGAAAAACGGCGAAGCCCTCGGCTTTGATATGGCAATTTTCAATCGCCTTTCGTCTTCAAAGCAAGAAGAGATTTGCCAAAACGTTTTGGACACTGCAAAGGACGAAACAATCGAAAAAATAAAGGAAGTCTTTGATGAAAGCTGTGCAGTTGTTGCTGTTTCAAAGCAGAAAGATGACTCTATTGTTCTTGGTGCCATAAAGCACTATGAATCATTATACGGCTTTGGTGATGAAAGCGAATATAAAATGTTTTCAGAGGGCGACGACGACCTTAGGAGCTATGTTGCAAAAAGCCTTGGAGAAAATGAGTATGACGATGCAGAGGAAATCAGAACGGCACTTTGCGAATATACAGCGCTCTATGACATTTATGATGTTAAGGTGGTTTCAAAGATGATTGACAAAATAGATGCTCATTCATCTTTTATAGATGCAGATGTATATGAAGAGTTTTCGGATTTGTCTGTGTCCAAAAAAACAAATGTGGTTTCATACCTCAACAAAAACAAAGTTAAAACCATGGCAGAATTTAATAAAAAGCTTGACTATGTAATCACAAATTACAAAGAGCTTTATCCTTCATCCTCAGACAAGGGCGGCTCATCCTCGGGCGGTTCGTCATCGGGCGGAAAGGGAAGCACAATCGTGAATTTGCCCCTTGCACCGGAGCCTGTTCTTCCCTCGGTAGACAATGCAACGGTTACAACAGCCTTTGACGATTTGGATGATTATAAGTGGGCAGAGGATGCCATTTTATATCTTCTTGACAAAAAAATAGTAAACGGAAGGGCAGTTGGCAAATTCTGCCCCGGCGAAAATGTAACAAGAGCAGAATTTGTAAAAATGTTTATGCTTGCGTGCGAAGTTGGTCAAAACAGCGGTGCAAGCAGCTTTAGCGATGTTCCAAGCTCACACTGGGCATATGAATATGTGAGCATTGCTTCATCAAACGGTCTTGTAAACGGAATATCACAGACCGAGTTTGGCGCAGATATGCACATAACAAGAGAAGACATGGCAACCCTTGGCTACAGAATTATGGTATACTTCGGTGACATAACAGGAAAACAGAACGTTGAAGAAGTATTCACCGACAGTGCAAGCTTTAGCGATTATTCCAAAAACGGAATTATGATGCTTGCAAAACACGGCTTCATAAACGGTTACCCCGACGGAAGCTTTAAACCTAAAAACAGTGTTACAAGGGCAGAAGCCGCACAGTTTATATATAATTTTATTAAAGGGAGATGAAGACAGTTATGAAAAATAGATGCATTATCGCAATTGTTTTAATTTTTACTCTTTGCATTCCGAGTTTATGCATAGCCTCTGCCGGATTCCCCGATGCAGATGATAATATATACAGTGATGACATTGCCGCAGTTTGCAATCTTGGCATTATGACGGCAAATGCAGAGGGCAATTTTGAGTCCGAGGCAATGATAAGCAGAGCTGAATTTTGCAAAATCCTCGTAAGGTTAAACGGTTTTTCGGACGGAACCGTAAGTTCGGACACTCAATATTTTAAGGATGTAGACATAAACCATCCTCAGTTTAACGAAATCGGTTATTGCACATCAAGAGGACTTTTAAACGGCTATCCCGACGGCAATTTTTATCCCGATACATACATAAGCTACGATCAGGTAAACAAAATCATTATAGACCTTCTCGGCTACAAATATCGTGCCGAAGCAAGCGGAGGCTATCCCTTTGGCTACAGAGCGGTAGCATCCTCTCTTGGTATTACCGACGGTATCGACCTTTCTTTTGACATAAACATCAATAGGGGAGAGCTTTGCAGATATATTAACAATGCACTCGACATCCCTCTTGTTGAGCTTGTGGGTGTGGGTACAGACGGTATCTATGAGATTAACGAGGATGTCACAATTCTCACTCACTATCTTAAAATGAAAAGATTTGAGGGCTTTGTGGAGGCTAACGAATTTTACGGCATTTACGGTGAAATCGCTCCCGAGGGATGCATTATAATAGACGGTGTCATATATCAGCTAAACTCAAGCTCCCAGGCAAGCTTTGTGGGCAAAAAGGTTAGTGTGGTAATAAAAATTGACGAATCAAAAAAATACAACGAAATTCATTCCATAATAGAGGCGGAAAGCACCGAGCTTATTCTCACACCTGCTCAATCACCCGTATATAAAGACGGAAAGCTTTCTTATTATGAAGGAGACAGCAAAAGCAAGAGCGTCAGCATTTCTCCCGAAGTAAGATTTATCTATAACGGCGAAGAAAAGGTTTTTGACGAGTCGAAAATCAACAACCTTTCATCGGGTACCGTGAGACTTGTATCCACCGGTGATAACAGAATGTATGACGCAATCATAGTTTCCGAGTACACATCATTTGTTGTTGATTCCAAAAGTGAATACAGCAAAACCGTATATGATCAGTCTAAATTAAACAAGCTTGATTTTTCAAAGGATATTATCTATCAGGTAACCGATTCATCGGGCAAGGCTATCAGCTTCGAAGAAATCGTCCCCGGATGCATTATCACATATTTTGAAAACGAAAGCTATGTTGAAGCATACATAAGCACCTACACCGTAAGCGGCACATTCACCGAAAGCGGCACAAGCGGTGAACCTTATGCTATGATAAACGATCAAAAAATCAGTCTCGACGACAAAACTGCAACTCAGCTCGGTAACATGGGACTAGGCTCGCAGGTTAAGCTCTATGTTGACTGTTTTGACCGTGCGGTGTTTGCCGAAAAGATTGTCATTAATACCGACAGTATTAAATATATGTTTGTTCTTGGTGACGCAAAGCCAAACGGACTTTCTAACACCGTAAAAGCAAAATTCTATGACATTGACAACGGCATAGAAATTCTTGAATTTGATTCAAAGGTTTCTGTTAACGGAGACACCAAGAAAATTTCTTCTGCCTCCGATTTGAAGCTTGAATGTCCTCAGATGGTTCAGGTTAAAATGAACGAAGACAACAAAATTTGCAGCATAACCACTGCAAAAAGCTATGAAGAGCTTATGACCGACTACGGCAATGACGGTTTTTGCGAGGTTTTTGCCTTTGGTGATAAAACCTTCTACACCGATTCCAACTCCTTTGAAAACAAAATTGTATTTTCAAGAAGCGGAACAAAATTTATGATTGTGCCTGCAAATATGTCGGATTATGACGACAGAGATTTCAAAACAGTGACCTACTCCTTCTTTGAGAACGGTGTAGATTATGAGGTTGCGGCATACAACAGCGACAAGGATTATGAAATTTGTGATGTGATTGTGTGCAAAATGAGCGTAAGTCAGGAGACAAATCCGGCTCCGACAACGGCTAACAATCTCTTTGTTATTACAGATATATCACAGGCACTCAACGAAGACGGCGACCCCTGCACAAAGCTTACGGGCTATATTTCAGGAACGGAAAGATTTTGCTATATCGACCCCGAAGACACCATTGTTGACGAAGATCTCAATGCCCGCGATCTTGAAATAGGGGATGTGATATTTGCAAACATCAACTCGGCAAATTATCTCAAGGGATTTGTAAGATTCTACAATCAGCAGTCGGGCTATGTTCAGAAAATTTCCTATTCAAGTCTTGACAGACCAATAGTTATCATGGACACAGAAGCAAGAAGAATCACCGATTCGTACATATATTTCCTCGATAAACAGGGTCTCAATCCCTATGACTACTACATGATTGCCGCAAGCGGCAACGTCACCGTTGTTGAAGAAGACGGTGACAAAACAAAGGTGTCATCCGGCACTCTTGCAGACATTGAGCCCGGTGACAGACTTATAATGCACATTCAGTATGTTCGTTTGCGTAGTGTTATTGTGTTTAAATAAAAAGGGTGTTTTTAGTGTATAAAAGAATAATATCCGCGTTTGTTTCGGTGTTTATAATTTCGGCTTCGGTGCTTTTTGCACTCCCTGCAAAAGCTGATGACACGGTATACCATGATGTGGACGGTCATTTTGAAATAGAAGCTGAAAGCCTTGACTACTGCAACGAACTAAACAAGGTTTCAATGAGCGATGCTTCGGGCGGTTATGCTCTCCAAAGAGAAGCAGGCTCCATCAACAGCTTTACCGGAACTCACGACATAGTGCTGAATTTTAATATTTTAAAAAAGGGAAGATATGCTTTTTATCTCAGGCTCAAAACAAGCGGAAGTTACATTACCTACTACACTTCCATTGATTCATCATCAAAAACAAGCTTTATGAGTAAGGTGAAAACGGGGGAATATATATATTTCCCCCTGGATTCCTATTATCTTGAAGAAGGCACTCACACTGTCGGCTTCACCTACAGACACTGCGGATATTACATCGACAAGCTCGTAATAACAAACCTTTCGGATGATGCAATGTTTGAAGGTGAGAGCTATGACTACAAGCTTTGCAAAAACAATTTCTACAATTTGCCCTATGACCTTCCCGAGGTCCTTGAAAACAAGGTGCATCCAAGGCTTATCCTTGAAAAAGACAAGCTTGAAGCGGTTCGATCAAACCTTACTCATCCCCAAAACATCAAAGCATACACAAGGCTTCTGGAGGCTGCCGAAAAAAACTATCCAAACTGCCTTTTAAACACGGCAAAAGCCAACAATGCAAATCACGATTATCTGGACTACATTGAAGCCAATGCATTTTTGTATGCTCTCGAAAAAAATCCCGAAAATGCAAAAAAAGCCATAAACGGCATAAAAGACTATCTCAAAACCTACCGTGCGGCATATGCCTCACTCACAGAATCCAGAGAAGCGGGAAACACGGTTTTCAGAGCATCACTTGTTTATGACTGGTGCTATGACCAATTAACAGATGAGGACAAAAATTTTATCATAAATGAATGTTTGCTTCTTTTTGCCGCAAGTGAACACGGCAGAGACGGAACCCATGCCCTGAATGCTTACAATTCCGACCACGGCGAGGAATATGTTCTCACAAAAAACATGCTTGGGTTTTCAATTGCAACCTTTGATGAAATTCCTCACTATTTCAACGGAGTCTACAAAAGAATAATTGAAGAATTTGTGCCGTCCCGCAATTTCAGATATGAAAACAGTGATTTTAATCAACAGGGCGATGATTACGGACTTTTTCGTTCGGGTGCAGATTCATTTATGACGCTTCTTTTGTCAAATCTTGACCGTGAAGATCTTGTGAGCGACAATCAGTTTATGCAGGCATATCAGCCCATATACAGAAGAAACGCCAACGGAGCATTTATGCGTGAAGGCGATTGCTATTCATTCCCCATACTTGGCGGTTATCAAGCACCTTCGGGTCTGACAGCCATCACTTTTATTCAGTCTCTTTTGGCAAATGACCCCTACATTAAGGGAGAATATTTTACCATAACTGCAAATTCTGAGGCAAACTCACTTGCAGACACATCCATATCCGATGCCATGTATCTTGCACTCAACGATGTAACCCTTTTGCCAAAGCATAAAAATGATTTGCCCCTTTCAAAATATTTCGGCGATAAGTCGGGCATCATGGTGGCACGAACCTCGTGGGATATGGGAGTTAATTCAAATGCAATGACCGTTTCAATGAAGGTGTCCGAAAGAAACATGGGCGGACACGGACACTGCGATTCGGGTCACTTCTACATATACTACAAGGGTCCTCTTGCAGTGGACAGCGGAGTGTATGAACCCACAAGCGGAAACAAATCACAGCATCTTAACAATTATTACAGACAAACCGTTGCCCACAATTCGGTGCTTATCGGTGGCAAAGGGCAAAAGCGGATTTCCGGAATTGATACTCTTTCAAAAATGAGTTCGGACACTGAGTATGGCGAGGTTTTGGGCTATGACTTTGGAGAAGACCCAAACAAACCCGACTACACATACTTAAAAGGTGACCTCACCAAAGCCTATAACGGTGCGGCAGAGGAGTTTACCCGCTCGTTTATGTTTTTCAACTTTTTTGATGAAACCTATCCCGGAGCTCTTGTGGTTTTTGATAAAATCACATCGGCAAATGAAACCGATGAAAAAACATTTCTGCTTCATTCCCAGAATGAACCCGAAATTACGGGCAACAGAATAACAATAAAAAACACCACAAGCTATGGCTACAACGGCAGACTCACAAATGATGTTTTACTGCCGGCACAAAATTTGAAAATCAACAAGGTTTCGGGCTACATTGCAAACGGTACCGATTATACGGTGGGAAAATCTCACGCAACGGGAATTGGTGATGAATCGGGAAACTACCGAGTTGAAATTTCCTCCGAATCACCCTCCAAAACAGAATACCGTCTTAATGTTTTGCAGGTCAGCGAAAACAATGACGAAATAGCACCTCTCGAGGCAACTCTCATGGAAGCAGACGGCTTCTTTGGTGCACAAATAAAAGATCGTGTTGTTCTTTTTTCCAAAGACCGAAACAGAAAATCCTCGGATGTGACCTTTGAGCTTGGCGGTGATGCAGTGCGCAAGGTAACCGTATGCGACCTTAAAGCCGGAAAATGGAATGTATACAAAGACGGTACACTTCAAAGCTCTGTTACCGTGTATGAAAACGGCGGCGTGGCAAGCTTTGAGGGTGTTGGCGGAAGCTATGTGCTGAAAAATTCGGAAGCTTTCAGTGAAACAAAAAATCTTGACACTTTAAGTAACCTCAGAGACAATACCGATTATATTTCGGTTTTTCGAAAAAGCAAAGTCATATCTTCCGGCGGAGTAACAACCTCAAACTTTGTTAGCATTTCTCCAAAACCTGTTATGTCCGAGAACACTGTAATGGTGCCGATTGAATCCGTTGCACAGGAGTTTTCTGTTGCCACGGCATTAAAGGACGATTTTATCAGAGTGAAGAAAAGTTCTTCGCAAATACTTGAAATATATAAAAACAGTCCCGTAATAAATTATAACGGCAAAATTTTTCTGGCAGATGTGCCTTCTTTTGAAAAAGACGGACAATGGTATGTTCAGTCCGATGCACTGTGCGGCGTTCTCGGCTGCATTAGCGAATATGAACCCTTGTCTGCCATCTTGTATTTTGAACCGTCATCGACAGCCGATGTACCTCTTTTGTTGCTCGGTTCAAGTGACGAAGTGCTGAGTGAGTGCATTTTTGCCAAAGCTCAAATAATGAAAGACAGCCAAAAGGGCAGTGCTTGGGGCAACATAGAGCTTTATAACCACTCGGGCAAAGACTTTGAATATTATGTTTGTCTTGCACTCTATGACGGTGACAAGCTCAAAAATGTAAAGGCAACAAAGCTTATTTGCCCCAACGATAAAACCAAAACAGATTATATAACCCCTGAGGTTGAATTTTCCAATAACCATGAGCTTAAGCTCTTTGTGTGGAAAAACGATGCAATAACGCCTGTGATAAAAAGCGTTACGGCAGATTAAAAGGAGGATGAATTTTTATGAAAAATTCAAGACTTATGGGCAGAATTTTCAGTCTTTTGCTTGCGGCAATATTATTGCTTGGCAGTTTCAATGTTGCATTTGCCGAAGAAGCAAATTCGACCGAAGATATTGTCTATGATCTTACTTCGGCAGGACTTATGGTCGAAGCTGAAGATCTTACGCTTCAAAATTTCAATGTCCTGTATGAAGATTCCGAAGCTTCGGGAGGCTATGCAACGATCGGAACATCGGAGTCTGTTGCTCCGGAGGTAACCGGCACTCCTCCTGCATTTTCGGTTAAAATGAATGTTAAAGAAACCGGTGACTACCTTGTATATTTCAGGCTCAAGTTTACACAAGGAACAGGCGGTACTTGCCGAATGGGCATTGACGGCGGAAGAACCCACTACAATATTTACGGTTCAACCGAATATCAGTGGGTAGCCATGGCAACCTACAAACTTTTGCCGGGCTATCATACTCTTGACTATTACTGGAGAAACAAACGAGTGATAATAGACATGGTCATCATCACGAGCAATGCATGTGATGCACCCGTCGGAATGGGAGAGCTTCCCGGAAAGTTCTCTCTTGACAATGTGAAAACCGATTATGCCAATTTGCTCTATCCCTTGCCGCCTGTTGTTCCCAAAAAAGAACACCCCAGGCTCTTTGTAACAAAGGATAAGATTCCCGAAATAAAGAAGAATCTTACTCATGAGCAAAATATTCAGGTATACAACAATCTTCTTGAGATGGCATCAAAAGATTATGATTGCAAGCTCGACCAAAATAATGTGTCCAACAACACCAACACAAATTACCTTGAATACATAGAAGCCAATGCGTTTTTGTATCTCATAAACGGCGACAGAGCAGCCGGCGATAAGGCAGTAAACGGCATACATTCCTATCTTTCCACCCTCAATGTGGCGCAGGGTGACATTGCCAGTCGTGACGGTGCCATGGCGATTTTTGTGGCGGCATATGTGTATGACTGGTGTCACGACATTATACCCCAAAACATAAAAGAGGAAATTATTAACCTTGCATTTCTAAATGCGGGACGAGGTGAATTCAGATGGCCGTCGGTGCAGATGAGTGCCTACAACTCCGACCACGGCGATGAATACGGTCTCATGAAAAACCTCTTTGCATTTTCAATAGCCATATATGACGATTATGAAAATCCCTACAACATAGTTGCAGGAAGACTTTTTGCCGAATATGTGCCTTCCCGTAATGCAAAATACGAAAAAAATATCTATAACACCCAGGGCGATGACTACGGTATGTCTGTCCGCGGCGGTGCCGACTTCTTTTTCAGACTTATGCTCGACCAGCTGGGCTGTGCCGATATGCTGAGTCAAAATCAGCACGAGGGTGCCTACACAACAATTTTCCGCCGTTTGCCAAACGGCTGGCATCCTCAGGATTCCGACATATACTCTTTCCCCACCGGAACCTACGGCGTAAATGTCGGAACTCTGTTCATTGCTGCCAACATGTTTAAAGACCCCTATCTCAAGGGCGAGCTTTTCCTTGCCGACAACGGCAGCGGACTGGCATCGATGAACGACAGAACAATATCCAACGCACTTTATCTTTGTCTTAACGACACAAGTGTTGGCACCATGCCCAAAGAGCAGTTGCCTCTTTCAATTTACACCGGCGACAACTCGGGCATCATGATGGCACGAACCTCGTGGGATATGGGCTTTGACTCAAATGCCCTTGTTGTTTCAATGAAAATGCCCGAAAAACACTATCTCGGTCACAGCCACAGAGACGCAGGTCATTTTTATGTGTATTTTAAGGGTCCTCTCGCCATAGATAGCGGTATATATCAGTCAGAACCTTTTGTTGACCAGGCAGGAAATGTCGTTACAAATCTTGGTGTAAGCAGTGATCATAACAGAAACTACGCTCAACAAACCATTGGTCACAATTCGATGCTAATTTATGACCCCGAACAAAAGGTTGTTCTTAGTAACGGTCAGGAAATTGCCAATACAGGCGGACAGACGGAGCCTGTAAACAATGCGGCAAATCTTGAACAGCTTACAAGTGACTATCTTAAAATGGGTGAGGTTATTGCCAAAGATATGGGCGACGACATGAACAAGCCCGATTTCACTTACCTTTCCGGAGATATAACCGGAGCTTACGGTTACAGAGCAAAAGAATATACCCGTTCGTTTATGTTTTTCAATTTCTTTGATGAGGTTTATCCCGGCGCACTTGTTGTTTTTGACAGAGTGACAGCATCAGATCCCAATTTCAAAAAGACTTGGCTTCTTCACTCACAAAACGAACCTGTTGTAGAGGATAACCGCACCACTGTGAGATATGATGAATTTGAATATAACGGTAGGCTCATAAATGACACCCTTTTGCCAAAGCAGGACAATGCCAAAATCACCAAAATCGGCGGACCGGGTAAGGAGTATTTGATCGGTGACTGGAACTATATGGCAATTCCCACCCAGACCACTCGAGACGAAAGCGGAAAATGGCGTGTTGAAATCAGTCCCAAAGCGGCTTCGGAAAAGGATTATTTCTTGAATGTTATTCAGGTTGGTGAAAGCTCATCCGACCCGCAACCCCTTGACACCGAGCTTATTGACACCGAAAAATTCTACGGTGCAAAAATCAAAGACCGTGTGGCATTTTTCAGCAAAGAAAACAAACGTCAATCGGGATCATTTGTGCTAAATGTTCCGGGCAAAGAAAACGAAAGCCTTAAAATTGCCGTAGCCGATTTGTCGGAAGGCGTGTGGACCGTTCACAAGGACGGAAAGCTTATTGCCAAAGAATATGTGACATCAGGCGGCACCGTGCTTTATTTTGACGGCGAATGCGGTGACTATGAGGTTGCCAAAACACGTGAATATGTAAAAAGCTATGAAAAAGACATCAGCATTCTTTCAAGACTTGATACAACCGTGCAGGAAAGAATGATATTCAGTCACAACGGAAACATTCGCACAAGTGTTCTTCCCGTTAAATTTGAAGATGAAATCTATCTTCCTGTCTCAAAAATTGTACCTTTGTTTGATGACCTTGCAACAATTGAGCATAGTGACAGCACCATGACAATTTCCCTCTATGACGAGCCTCAGGACAGAAAGGTTACTTTGACAGTCGGTTCAAAATCTTCAAAACTTCTCCTGTCAGGTGAAGCCTCCGATGTGACCCTGAACTTCCCCATAAGAGAAAAAGACGGTGAAATGTATATTCACTACACCGATTTGAAGCAGAGCTTTGATGTTGACAGCTCCTACGGGCCATTGGGCAAGAGAGTTTTTGTCACCAGCAAATTCTCCCGTGTTGATAACAGTCAATACATTATCAATATCGATGGTGAAAACCGTGTAAAAGTGAAGGACCTTAAGGCGAGCAGCTTCGAAGATTCACTTCCGCCATACAAGGCTGTTGACAACAATCTTGCTTCGTGGTTCACCTGTGACGGTAAGGAAGAATGGCTTGTAATTGAGCTTGAGGAAGAATATGATATCAAGGATTTGGCGGTTATTTTCGGAAACCGTCATCTCAGACAGGAAAAATTTGCAGTTGAAGTATCCTCCGACGGTGAAAATTACCGTGAAGTATTCAGCGGAATGAGCGAAGTTATGGAAAAAGGTGATTCCACAACCTTTGAAATCTTTGATGTTAAGGCAGAGGCTGTTAAGTTTGTAAGACTTCGTTTGCTTGGCAACACCGTAAACAACAAAAACACCATATATGAATTGTATATAACAAAACAATAGGAGACAGATGCAATATGGAAATGATAAAAAATGAGATATTTAAGCTTGTAGATTTTAGTACCGATATTGAAATTTCCTATGAGGAATTTAACGGTGTGAAAATAGCCTATGACGGCAAAAAAGCCACAATCGGCTATGGGTGCAAAAGCGATTTGGCAAGGGGATATTTTCTCCTTGCCATGAACCTGTCAAAAAGTGATGCACCCTTTGAAATATGTCAAAAAAGACATTTTAAAACCCTTGGTGCTCAGCTTGATGTTTCCCGTGGGGGAGTTCCAACCATTGAAGCGTTAAAAAAATTTATTGTCAAAATTTCGGCGCTTGGCTGTAATTTTCTTTCATTGTATATGGAAGATATGTTTGAAATGGAAAAATATCCCCGTTTCGGATATATGCGAGGCAGATACAGTGCACAGGAGTTAAGAGAGCTTGACGATTATGCTTATTCTTTTGGGGTGGAGCTTGTTCCGGCGATTGAAGGTCTTGCTCATCTCAATCAGTATTTTCAGTGGTCAGAAGCTGCTCCCATTAACAACGGAGTCGGTTCCTTGCTTGTTGACAGCGAAGAAACCTATGTGTTTATTGAAGAAATAATAAAAACCCTCAAAGGCATTTTTCGCACAAACAGATTTAAAGTAAGTATGGACGAAGCAACCTCTATGTTTGGAGGCAAGTATGAAAAGCTTCACGGTAAAGATGTAAACAAAATGGAGGTTTTTTTGAGGCACTTAAACCGTGTTGCATCAATTTGTGAAAAACATGGTGTCAAACCTTATATATGTGGCGATATGTTTTTCTGGCTCACATCCGAAAAAGGCTGGTATTATGATCTTGATGTGGAATTTTCCAAAGAACTTATCAATTCTGTACCAAAAAATATTGAAATTTTAAGCTGGATATATGCCATTCCTCACCAGTTTGACATGGTAAATCGCGGATTAACCGTTGAAGAATGCTACAAAATTTTCCTTGACAAATACAAACAGCTTTCGGATTCATGCATGTTCCTTGGCGGAATATGGACATGGGACGGCTTTTTTGAAGATTCACAATTCTCGCTTTATTCATCGCTTCCCGCCGCAAGAAATTGTCTTAAAAGCGGGTTTGAAGAGGTCGTTGTATCATCGTGGGGTGACGGCGGTCAGGAATGCAACCTTTTGAAACAGCTTCCCGGAATGCTCCCCATCTATTCGGAGCATTGCTTCCGTGGGCTCGATTGCAAGATGGAAGACATCACCGAGGTTTCATCGTACCTTACGGGGCTTCCCTTTGAAAACAGAATGGCACTCATGGAAAGAATGCACGGAAGCTTTGACGAAACAAAGGACGATCACAACTTTGTCCTTCACTATCACGACTGTCAGAGGCTCAACAAATCGCTGTTTTTCGCAGATATTTTGTATGACCTTGCCGATTTTGAATATGACTATGACAAGGTGATTGCCGAATACACCGAAGGGGCAGAGCTTTGCAGAAAATATATCAAAGAAGACAGTGCCAACAAAGATTATTACGAATTTTGTCTTTGCAGCTTTGAGGTTGGCATAAGAAAGCTCGAAATTTTTGAAAACCTCCGCAAAAAATACCGTGAAAACGACATGGAATATGTTAAAAAAGTAGCTTATGAATATATTCCCGACATAATTAAATATACCGATGAGTTCTACGACATTTTTGAAAAGAACTGGGACGAAACCAACAAATCATCGGGCATTGAGCTTCATCAGGTACGCCTTGGCGGAGTTGTTAAAAGGGCAAAATATGTTGCCAAAAAGCTTGATCGCTACATTAAGGGCGAAATAGACAAGGTGGAAGAGCTTGAACAGGATGTAATCTTAAGCAGAATAAGAATGTATAACAGAAACTTCCATAAGGTTACAACACCAAACGTTCAGCCATATTAATTTGCATTAAAGGAGTATTTTATAATGGAGCTTTGGAAAAAGGGGAAAGTCCCTCATTATAACGAAGATTTTCTTGACGGTTTTGTGCCGTCGATGGATCCACACATTGTAAAGGGCTCAAAAAGCTGTGTAATTTTGTGCCCCGGCGGAGCATATCACAACCGTTCCAAGGGGTATGAAGGCACTCTTGTTGCCGAATGGTTTAATTCCATCGGTGTTTCAGCCTTTGTATTTGACTACCGTCACGCCCCCTACAAACATCCTGTGCCCGTTATTGATGCCAAAAGAGCTGTTCGCTATGCAAGATATCTTGCTGATGAATATGGCTATGATAAGGATAAAATCGGCATCATGGGATTTTCGGCAGGAGGGCATCTCGCAGGAAGTGCCGGCACCTTTAAGGGTGATTTTGGTTATGAAAAGCAAGATGTGATTGACGAAGAATCCTCAAGACCCGATTTTATGGTTTTGTGCTATCCGGTAATATCGTTTATTGAATATGCTCACAGAGGAAGCTTTGAACAGCTTTCCGAAGATCGCCTGCCCGCAGCGGCATTAAAGCTTTCGGTGGATAAAAACGTTGATGAAACCACTCCTCCGACATTTTTGTGGCACACGGTGGGCGACAATGAGGTTCCTGTTGAAAACTCGTTTCTTATGGCATCGGCTCTCAGCAGATATGATATTCCCTTTGAGCTTCACACCTTTGCCAAGGGACTTCACGGCGTAGGTCTTGCCAACGGAATAGATCGGGCACCCGATATTAAAACCACGGCAATGTGGACAGATAATCTTAAAAACTGGCTTGACACCATGGGATACACAGATTAAATTGACGAGGATTTGATGGGGAAGAATATGATTGGATTAGTATCAGTTTCATTCAGAAATAATAAAAGCAAAGAAATAATAAAATCGGCGTATGAATGCGGGTTAAACTGTATAGAGTGGGGGAGTGATGTTCACGCCCCTGCTTGTGATGTTCAAAAAATCAAAGAGATAAAAAACGAGTGTGATGCCTTTGGTATTGAGTGCTCATCCTACGGTACATATTTTAAAATCGGGGAAAACAGCTCGGAGGAACTGTATGACTACATAAATGCGGCAAGAATTCTCGGCACCGACATAATAAGGCTGTGGTGCGGAAACAAAAATGCCGATGAATATTCTCCGGACGAAAAAAATCTTTTTGTTGAGCAGTGTGTTAAACTTGCAGAGATTGCCCAAAGAGAAGATGTGAAGCTTTGCATGGAGTGTCACAACAATTCTTTTGTAAGCAAAAAGGAAGCGGCACTTTATCTGATGAAAGCAATTTCTTCACCCAATTTCAGAATGTATTGGCAGCCAAATCCTTTTGCCCACATCAAAGATAATCTTGAATATGCAAAAGAGCTTTCGCAATATACCGAACTTATTCATGTTTTCAACTGGTCCGGATGCAGCAGATATCCTCTGGGTGAATCCACGGACGTTTGGAAAAGCTATCTTGCCTGCTTTAACAAAGATATCCCTCTGCTTTTGGAGTTTATGCCCGATGACAGAATTGAAAGTCTAAAATCAGAAACAAATGCATTAAAAGAAATAGTGAAAGGCAGGATATGATTATGAAATTTTTAATGATTGGAGCCCATCAGGACGACAACGAGTTTGAATGCGGCGGACTTGCATCAAAGCTCATAAAAAACGGACATACTGTGCAGTTTCTCAGTATGTGTAACGGGTGCGGCGGACACCACATTTTAAAACCCGAAGAAATAACCGCAGTACGTGCAAAGGAATCGGCAAAGGTTGCCGAGCTTCTCGGCATAACTTATGATGTGTGGGATATTGATGACTGCAATCTGGTTGCCGACCTTCCCACAAGAAAACGTCTCATTCGTTATATCCGAAAATTCTCTCCCGATGTAATTATCACCCACAGAACAAACGACTATATGCCCGACCACCGTGCAACGGGACAGCTTGTTGTCGATGCATCTTATCTTCTCACTGTTCCCAATGAGTGCTACGATGTGCCTGAAATGAGGTTTATGCCTGTTATAATGTGCAGTGCGGACAAATTCACAAACCCAAAATTCAGAGCAGATGTTGTGGTTGATGTTGATTCCGAAATTGATGTTAAACTACAAATTGCCAACATCAATGTGAGTCAGGTTTACGAATGGCTTCCCTACACTTATGGCGAAACTGTTCCCGAAAAAGACGATGAACGCTTTGAGTGGCTAAAGGGTATGAACATCACACAAAATACCACCGATGAAGAAGTAATGTCGGCGAAGCGCGGCTATGCAGTGCAGTTTGCCAAAACCGCGGCTCGCTTTAGAGGCGAACTCATAGAAAGATACGGATTTGAAAAAGGCAGTAAGATACGCTATGCCGAAGCCTATGAGGTTTGCGAATACGGTACAGAGCTTACGGATGAAATAAAAAGTGTTATGTTTTAAAGATAAGGTTAAAAATCTTGTTGACAAAAAAATTCCTCGGCCAAAAGACCGAGGAATTTTTTTTGTCAATTGTTGAGGTCGGATTAACGGTTTTGGGATTATATCTTACATAAAGTTTTGTGAATATAATCATTGCTGATTTTAAGACCGTCAAATGGAGTTGCCGGGCATACTACCTCTTTTCAGATGTTGGTTTTTATGACTTCACATGTCTCATGGGATTTGAACGCGGCTTCCATAACCTTCATAACTCTCATGGCTTGCTGTGGCTTTATGGTAAGCTCTGCCTTTCCCTCAATTGCATCGCAAAGCTGATTATATACCGGACGAAGATTGTCAATGACGTCTTCGGGTTCGGTAAGCTCTATGGTCTCGATCGAGTTGGCATTTCGGGGAGCCATGGTTTTTGTGGGGCCTGCCTTGGTATAAAAAATTTCTTCGTCCCATTTGTTTTCTTTGTCAATACATCTTACAACCTTGCCGTTGCAGTCCCAACTGTCAATCTGAAGTGTGCCTTCGGTTCCGAGAACATACCATCTCGGATGGGTGATATAGTTGTTGGTCGACACCTCAATATGAGCCAAAAGTCCGCTTTCAAAGGTTATATCAAGACGGAAATTGTCGTCAACTTCGGGATAATCGATGCTGAACATTTTGCAAAAGACCCGAGTGACTTTTTCGTCTGTCATATACATAATCTGGTCAATCAAATGCACTCCCCAGTCGAGCATCATGCCTCCGCCAAGGGCTTTAATGGTTCTCCAACCCGATGGCATACCTCTTGAGCCCTCAACTCTCGATTCTATAACATAGGGCTTGCCGATGAGACCTTTCTCTACAGTTCTTCTCATGAGAACAAAGTCTTTGTTGGTGCGTCGGTTCTGGTCTATGGTAAAAATGCGGTCATATTTTTTGGCGGCTTCCATGATTTCGGCAAGCTCGTCCGATGACACCGTAACAGGCTTTTCACATACAACATGCTTGCCAGCCTTGAGCGCTGCAATCGACAACTCCTTGTGGACTTCGTTTGTAGCCGCCACAAGAATGATATCAATTTCACTGTCAGACAAAATTTCATCTAAACTGTCGTACCAGTTGAAGCCATATGACAAAACCTCCTCTTTTTTTTCGGGGTTTATGTCATAGATTCCGTGAATTTTAACTCTATCAAATTTTTTGTCGTGAAGTTCGGTTTTGTGGTGATGTGCCATCCCGCCAAAACCGATTATTCCAAGCTTATATACCTTATCCATTATGCCCACCACATTTCGCCTTTGTCTTCAAACATCATTACTTCTTTGAGAAATACTATTGCTTTTTTAAGACCTTCCATGGGAGTCATGAGGCTGTCTTCGTGTTCAATGCTGATTGCACCGTCATAACCTACCATGCGCAGTGCACTCATCATATCTTTCCAGCACTGATAGTCATGACCGTAGCCAACAGTGCGGAATATCCATGCACGGTTTATTTCGTCGCCATAGTGCTTTGTATCGAGCACTCCGTTTGTCTTGGTGTTCATGTCGTCAATTTTGGTATCTTTTGCATGGAAGTGATAAATTGCATCTTTGAGCTTTCTGATTGCAAACACTGGGTCAATTCCCTGCCAGAAAAGATGACTCGGATCAAAATTAGCTCCCAAAATATCACCCACGGCTTCTCTTATGCGGAGCATGGTTTCGGGATTGTACACACAAAATCCCGGATGCATTTCGAATGCAATTTTTTTAATGCCGAATTGTTTTGCATATTCCGATGCTTTTTTCCAATAGGGGATGAGCACTTCATTCCATTGATAATCAAGAATAGCACTAAAGTCGTCGGGCCATGGGCAGGTTACCCAGTTGGGGGTTTTGTCGTCGGGACTTCCGCCGGGACAACCCGAAAAAGTTATAATTGTTGTAACGCCAAGTTCTTTTGCAAGTTTGCAGGTTTTTTCAAAATCCTCATGAAACTTTGCGGCGATTTCCTTGTTGGGGTGAACTGCATTGCCGTGACAGCTCAGTGCCGAAATCTCTATTTCATATTTTTTGAGAAGTGATTTTACATTTTCAATTTTTTCGCCGCAACCAAGGAGCTCATCGGGGTTAAGATGGTCTGTTCCCGGAAATCCGCCACTGCCGATTTCCATAGCCTGCACGCCGAGGTCGTGGAGCGTTTTGAGTGCATCTTCAAGGGACATAGATGCCAGAACGGGTGAAAAAACCGATAATTTCATTTTTGTTCATTCCTTTCATTTCAATAAGTATTTTCTTATGCAAAACTGAAGGGCAAAAAGCCCTTCAGTTTGGGTTTGACAACCGGTTATATACCGAGACTTGCCAGATGTTCTCTGCTTTTTTTGGCACATTCAAAGGGGCATTCGTCATACCACGCATCCTGTTCCACAATTACATATTCTGTTCCGCATTTTTCGGCAGCTTCGAGAATTGATTTGAAATCCTGTACACCATGTCCGCAGGGCTTGAATTTGAATTCGTTATCCGCTTTTGAAACGGGCTCGCTTGCATTTCCGTCACTGTCTATGAGAGCATAGGCAGGACCTGCCGCATAGTATTTGCACACAAAGTCTTTGAGGTGCAAAACAGTAACTCTGCCTGCATATTTTTCGATATATTTTATTGGGTCTTCGCCGGCATATTTAATCCAGCATGTGTCAAATTCGGGATTGATGAGCCCGTCCGGAATGCGGTCATAGATGTGGTCTATAAGATATTTACCTTCGTGTGTGTTAAATTCGAAATCATGATTGTGATAAAGGAGCTGAAGTCCGTTTGCCTTCATGTCTTCGCCAAGCTTTGTAAAGAGAGCGACGGTGTTTTCCCATTCGGAGCTTCCTGCAAGCTTTTCTTTTTCATACCAGGGTATTGCACTGTATTTCGCACCGAGGGTTTTGATAAAGTCAAAGGCTTTTTGTCCGCCTTCAACATAAAAATCAGCTGCCTGATGAACCGCGATACACTCAAGGCCGTATTTGTCGAGAATAGCTCTGAGTTCCTCGGCACTTTTGCCGAAATATCCTGCAAATTCCACATAGTCGTAGCCGATTTCCTTTACCTTTGCAAGAGTTGCGTCAACATCTTTTGCCATTTCGTCTCTTAGTGAATAAAGCTGTATTCCTACTTTAAATTTTTTCAAAACTGTCACCTCATTATATTTCGGGAATTTTAATTAAAAAATGTATTGATTTTAACAGCTGTTTGTGTTATATTAAATTCATTATACATCATTAATTGACCTTGTTCAACAGAAATCTTGGCTCTTTTTTTCACAATATTGACTTTTGAGGTGATAATATATGCGAAATGAGATTGTCATGCCATCTGTGCCAAATTCTTCGATTCACATAAGCGGCACGGGCAGAAAAGCAAAAAAGGATGCTTTTTGCGACATTCATGTTCACTCCGAATTTGAGCTTCTCAAAATACTTGAGGGGCATACAGAGTTTTATGTGTATGACAAGGAACACAGGGTGGAGTGCGGCGATATAATTTTTGTAAACAGCAGAGTTCCCCATTCCACTGCAATTCATAAGGATTCTGCGGCGTTTTTTATTCAGTTTCACACCGATATCCAGCCCGACGACAACGAAGTGCGCATGAGCAAATATCTTTCCCGGTTCATAAACATCGCCAACGAAGATGCCGTTGTATTCAAAGCGGGGACAGAGCTTAACTCTGCTATATCGATTTGCCTCGATTCCATACGGAGCGAATATATCCAAAAAGATAATTCCTACGATATTTTTATCAAAGGATACATATATACTATTCTTGCTCTTTTGTACCGAAACAAGGTCATCATACACCCTGAAAGTTTTTTTGAATCCGGAAGTGTCAGCAAAATTTTGCCTGTGCTGGAATATATCGATGCCAACTACAGCAAACAGATTACCTTGCCTCAACTCAGCGAAATAATAAACGTGAATGAGTTTTACTTTTGCCGTCTTTTCAAAAGGGTGGTCAACACTCCCGTTATGCAATATCTCAATTTTGTGAGGGTGTGCAAAGCCGAAAAGCTTCTTTTATCTACCGATAAAAGTGTTTCGGAAATTGCCTTTGAAACCGGGTTTTCGTCGGTGTCATATTTTAACCGTATATTCAAAAAATACAAATACTGCACTCCCAAAATGTACAAAAAAATCAAGTATGAGCCCGGGCGATAAAACCACCTTTAGTGTTGGCTGTCAAGGCTAAGAAATACTGTGTGCACATCATCTTCTTGACTTTTCTTTAAAGCATTTTGTATTTTTTGGGTGAAATACCTTTTTCTTTTTTGAAATCCTCAATAAAGTGGCTCGCGGTTGCATATCCAAGATGCTGGGCTATGTCTGTGACGGAGCAGTCACTGCATTTAAGAAGCCTTTCGGCTTCGGCAATTTTTACCGATTTGGCATATTCGGTAAAGGTCATGCCCATGAGTGATTTGAATATCCTCGAAAAATATCCGTCGCTGAGGTTGCACATTGTTGCCGCTTCGTGGGTTTTCACTGTGCCGTTTGTATCCTTGACATAGGCGGCAATTTTGTTTACCGTGCGCACATTTTCGGCAGTCAGTCGAGAATTAAACGATGTAATTTCTCCGTTTTTATGCCAGAAATTCAATATGTGGGCACACACATTTATAATATCAGCTCTGACAAACAACTCGGAGCAATATTTGCCTTGAGTAAATGTTGCATATGCGTTTTTCATAAGAGTTCCTATTTTGGTATCACCTTTGATTACCCGGGTGCGTTCACCTGTGCGGTTGCTGAAATTAAGCACATATTCATATTCGTTAAAGGTTTGCTCTGATGTGACCAATATTTCGGGCAAAAGTTTTACCACTATGTAACTGACAGAAGTATCCGATCTGAAGGTATGTGGCTCACCTGAATATATGATGATAAAATCCCCATTCGAAAGTGCATACATTTTGTTGCCGATCCACGTCTCTACACTGCCTGTGAGCAAATAGATAAGTTCAATATATCTGTGATAGTGATACTGTTGGAGAGAAGAAAATTCAGCAGAACCTCCTTGTTCCTGTATGAGCAAACATTGAATATTGAGAGGCTCATTGTTGCGCTTTGCCATTCCTTCATCTATACAATACATAAAATCACCCCAATGTCAGAATTTCGATATTTTTTGTCAGATAAAGTATATCATACCTGCAAAATAAATGATATATTAAAATCAGACGAATTTTGTACTTGAGTTGTATTTATTATGGACAAAAAGTAAGTAAGGAGAAAATAAAAATGCTGAAAGTAACTGTATTTAATGAAAATTATCATGAGGTTGTAAGACCTGAAGTAAGAGAAATATATCCAAAGGGTATCCATGGCACTATTGCTGACTTTTTGAAAAGCGATGATATAGAGGTTACAACGGTAACACTCTATGATGAAAACTGCGATTTGCATCCCGATTGCGGCATAACAAATGAGCTTCTTGAAGATACCGATGTCATTATCTGGTGGGGACATTGTCGTCATGAAGAGGTATCGGACGAAGTGGTAGACATGGTGCACAATCACATAATGTGCGGTATGGGAGCAATTTTTTTGCATTCTGCCCATCACTCAAAGCTTTTCAAAAAACTTATGGGTACTTCTTGTAATCTCAACTGGAGATGCAGTGAAAAAGAAAGATTGTGGAACATAAACCCCGCTCATCCTATTATGGCAGGCATAAGCGACTATGTGGACATCCCCGAAGAAGAAATGTATGGCGAACGATTCCAAATTCCGAAGCCCGACGACATTCTGATGCTCGGAACTTATTCGAGCCATGAAGTGTTCAGAAGTGCGTGTGTGTGGCAAAGAGTGTATGGCAAGATATTCTATTTTCAGCCCGGACACGAAACATATCCCATTTATCATATGGAAGAGATTCAGCAGATTATCAAAAATGCGGTGAACTGGGCAAAACCGTTATATCGTGAAAAAAAGCTTGTGTGTCCGCTTTCCGAAAGGATTGAACTGTGAAATCAGGTATAAAAGTTCATGCAACTTTTTTCTGTATTTCCATGTATTTTTATAAAACTTTCTAAATGGCTATAAACAAAGGATTATCACAAGAGCCGAATTATGAACCGACCTCCGAAAAGTCAGATTAAAAATCTAACGATTGGGAGGTCGGTTTTTCATGGCTTATTTATCCGAAATTTAATCGGCAAATATTTCTATCCCCAGCACTTTAACTGTTTCGTTGTCAATTTTTGCACACAGTACGCGAACAACCATGCCTTCTTTTATTTCAGAAAGCGGCAGAGTATTTTTGGCTGAGTGGACATAGGTGCTGCCGTCAACTGTGTAGGTTAAAGATTTGGAATTTTTTTTATCGGTAAATGTGTAGGTGGCGCCTTTTTTGGCAAGATCTTCAATTTCGATGTCGGCATAGCTGTATGCTGATTTCGAAAAATCCGGAGAGTTTTCTTCATTTTCTGTTTCTTGTGAAACGGGATATTTATAATCGGGATCAAGACCAAGGAGACGCAGGGTAAGCAAATCGGTGTTGTTTTTGCCGTCCATTACTGAATATTCAACCTGCGAACCGAATCCTGTTTGTTGCATAATCGGCATGTCAATTGCACGATGTGTAATAACTGCTACATCACCTCTTTTGGCAGGAACTCCCACTTCAAATTGCATATCTTTTGTCAGGCCGTAGGTGTGAGCAATGGTTACATATCCTGCGGGATAACCTCCGCGAGCTTCTGCCATGGGATTAAATCCCAAAGCCGAAACTATCATTTTTAAGTATTCTTCATTGGTAACAGGGTCTGATGGCCTGAAATTACCACTTTCATCTCCCGAGACAATTCCTGCATTTTTGGCTGTTTCAATGTATCCCACTGCCCAATGACCGGGAGCTACATCGGGAAATGAGCTTTCCTTGGCATCTGCGGGATAGCAAAGAATTGTGCAAATCATTTTGGTTGCTTCAGCACGAGTAATGCTATCTTCAAGACGAAGATTGCCGTCTGCATCTCCGCTGAAAATGTTGTACTTTTTGAGATCTGCCAGCTGTTCGGCGGTGGGGTCTGCCCCCAGAGCTGAAATTGTTGTGGTGAGTATGAATGTTAAAGCGAGTATTGATGATATAATTTTTTTCATGTGATTATCTCCTTTCGATATTAGCTGATGGCTGACTTTTGTCAACAAACAATATACTGTGCGGTGGTTTTCCAGGTTGAACCTGTTGAGGATTTTATGATGATGTCATACTGCTTTTGAGGGTCAAATCCGCCAAATGCATATAAACTTTCTCCATCGGGAACAAAGGAAAAACCGGAAATTTGTTTGCCGTCTTGTTCAAAGCAAATTTCAATGAGCTGTTCAAATTCGGAATCCACATAGATGTCTATGCGCCCGCGTTTGCTTGGAGTTATTGAGGTCATGACAGCAACATTACCGCTTTCATAGGAAAGCTCTCCCGAAATATATACATCATTAAGTGATGCGCCGGCCGGACTGCCTTGGTGGATTGAAGCTGCCTCAAGATCATTCACCATTTTATCATAGTTCCAGTCTTCCAAAAGTAATACTCCCATCATATCACCCGGATAAGAAACTGTTGTTTCTTCTGTTTGAGAGGTCTCTTCTTCATCGGTGGCAGGAGTTGTGGGTATGGGTAAAACTTCAGCGGAACTTTGGTTAACTACAGGTGAATAGGTTGGGTTTGTATCAATTGTTTCATTGGGAACATCTGCAGATTCGATGGGTGCGACATCGGTGTTTTCCGGTTCGGAAGCACTTGAGTTTTCCGCAGGTTCGTCGGATGAAATCTCTGATTTAGACGACATGTCTATATTCTGTTGATATTCTTCTTCCTTGTTTTCCGGATAGGGCAATGCCGGTGTATCGGTTTCTTTGATTGGTTCAATTGGTTGTTTTTGAGATGGATTTTTATTTCTCGACAGATTTATGGTGACACTCGGAATGTTTTTGTCACCTGTTTTGGTTATTGCAATCGCCGAAGTAGATATTCCGGCAAAAACAAAACAGATAAATAACAGTGCAGAAATTGATGTACAAAAAATGCTTTTTGTCGGATTTTTGGTTATATATTCAAATCGTTTTATGATTCGGTTTGAATGACCCGCCATTCTTGTTGATAATGATGAGGCACAAACGGAAGTTTTAGAAATGCAGTTCAGAATTGCATTCATATATTCCTTTTTTTCGCACTCGGTCATGTGTTTTGTAACTGCCATATCGCAAACATGCTCACAGTCTTCATCGACCATTTTGGAAATGATGTATACAAACGGATTAAACCAGTGTATGCATTTTGCTGTCATAAAAACCCACTTAAATAAAATGTCCATGTGTTTTATGTGGGTGTATTCATGCTTTAAAATATATTCTTCATCTCCGGTGTGGGCAGAAGATTCCGGAATATATATTTTTTTTTGAAAAAAACCGACCGTCAGAGGTGCAGAAAGTAAATCAGTGTGACATACGGATATTTTTTTGTATGGGGTTGCACTTCGAGAATGTTTTTTCAAAGAAGCTAAAAATGCAATATATTGCCATAATCTGAGTACAAAAAGACTAACACTTACAAAAATCCAAATCCGTGAAATGGCTTTTAACCATGACTTCGAGTTTTGCGAACTCATCATTGGACGGCTTGTCTCCGAAATTTCAACCTCGGAGTCGAACGAGGGAGCTTCGCGAATGACACTAGTTTGTTCAATCCGGTTCACTTCGGAGGCATTGTTGTAACTTGGAGTTGCAGTGTATATTTTGAACGAAAAGGGCACCAGCAACACAAAAATTACGACAATCCATATGTAGTAGTTCCATTTGCAACCAAAAATCTTTTTTGTGAGAGGTCTTGCGGCAAGAAGCACTCCGGAGAGAATGGCACCTGCCGTCGACATGCAAAGAACAGCCTTGAAAATTGATTCAAGCATCATTTTCACCTCACAAATTGAACATTTTTCTTATTTCTTCAATGTCTTCAGCTGACATTTTTTCAGATTGAAACAGCGAGACTGCAAGATCTTTAACCGAACCGTTATACAGACGGTTTACAAAGTCTCCTGTTTTTTGCTTTTTGTATTCCTCCTCGTCAATTAACGGGGTATACATTATCACCCTGCCGCTTTTTTCGGATTTGACGGCATTTTTTGCTTCGAGCCTAAGAAGAAGTGTTCCCACCGTGTTATACTTCCATGCATTTTGCTCAAGGCGATCAAGCACATCTTGAATTTTCATGGGTTTTTTCTCTTTCCACAAAACCTGAAGAACTTCAAGCTCGGCTTCGCTGATTGCAGGCATCTGATTCATAAAAATCTCTCCTTTATTTTCTCTTACAGCTGTAGGATAACTTAATCTTACATGCGTAAGAGTAATTTGTCAATAAAAAATTTTAAGTGAAATCAAATTGTAATATTTTATTTTGCGTAAAAAAGAGCTTTTTTGGATAATATATCAATATATTTCGAAAATATTTGCTTGCAATTGGTTAAATTTTTTTTGAAAAAGTGTTGACAAACAGTTCCGTTTGTGGTATACTATCATTCGTCGGTTGGATGAGACTCATCCAAAATTGTTATGCGGGAGTGGCTCAGTGGTAGAGCGTCACCTTGCCAAGGTGAACGTCGCGAGTTCGAATCTCGTCTTCCGCTTATAAATCAAGAGACGTAAGGTTTTACGTCTCTTGATTTAACTAAAACAAAATTCGATGAATATTATCGGGTTTTGTTCATAAACTTAATATGACATGGCGTCATAGCCAAGTGGTAAGGCACGGGTCTGCAACACCCTTATCCCCAGTTCAAATCTGGGTGACGCCTTGAAAAAGCGGTAGATTTTGATAGAAAATCTACTGCTTTTTTGCTCTTTGTCAATAGTTGAGGTCAAAATGAAATTAAAAGCCCCCACGGGAAAGTCCTGTGGGGGTTTAACATTTCTTCAGATATT
>JAFQHQ010000116.1 GCA_017397885.1 Clostridia bacterium
GTCCTGTTATCCGCATAAAAACACATCGTTTTGCGATGTGTTTTTTGCTTTTAACAGGACTTGAAGCTTAAGAAGGCGGAGGGCGTGAAGAAAACGATTGATAATCGTTTTTAGGCCGACGGTGCGAAGTCCGGTACCGAAATGCCGTGCATTTGGGTGGACAAGCACGGCATACGCAAAGCGTATGTGGTCCTGTTATCCGCATAAAAACACATCGTTTTGCGATGTGTTTTTTGCTGTATAGGAATTTGCGTTTTAAAAAAAAGTATGGTAAATTAAAAGCAAGTCAAAAATGGCATAACAAAAAGAGGTTGTGCAAACCTCGAATAAGATTATTAAATTTTTGATTATTCGTTAATTGAATTGAGTGTGTTTAGGGTTTGTGTAGACTTAGAGATGCATTAAGAAGAATTAACCGGATTCTTGTAATTTTCAAAAAACGGAGTGCCTTTAAGGTAAAATTGAAGAAGAGTCATTTCATGCCCACACTTGTACAAGAGTGGGCATGAAATGACGAGGAAATAGACGTTCTCCAAAAATTTTGACGGGTGTGGAAACGTCTTTTTTCTTTTGGTATAAACAAGCTCAAATTACCTTCATGGCGATGGTGTTTGGCATAAATTCCATAATAACGAATCATTTTATCGACATTTTCAATAACGGTATCACGAATATTAATACCGGAATTAGAAAGTTTATGAAAGTGGTCTGAAAAAATCTTTTGTAAAATACTCATATGAATATTTTACATCAAAACTGAAAAAAAGAACACCCCACCCCTCAAGATTGAGGGGCAGGGGTGTTGATGTGCGCATTAGCGTACTTTTTTATTATTTTGTAACATTTTTTCTGAAATTTGTAGGCAATGAGCCGTAATAACCCTTGAATGCTTTGTAGAATCCTTTTGTTGACTTAAAGCCTGTCTCCATGGCGATTTCGGTCATTGACAAATCCGACGAAAGAATCAGTTCCATGGCGGTTTTCATTCTCATTTCGCAAATCAACTCACGATAGGTGCAACCATAGAGACGGTTTATCAGCCTGCTCACCTGACGGGTACTAAGGTTGAGGTTTTTTGCAATATATTGAAGACTTATGTTGGAATTATAATACTGACCGATAATCATCTGGATTTTATTGCTTCGACTTGCGGCGGTATCGGGCATGAAAGCTGACGGTGCATTTTCCTCAATCTCTTTTGTTGCTCTGATGATGTGTGTTATTATTTTGTGCATATTCAATGATGCCATAAGGGTATCTTTGGCAATTATATTATCTTTAAGAGTTTTAAAGCTGTCGCATATATCTGTTGTTGTTTTCAAATATAAAAGGTTTTTTTCGAGTACAGCAGTTATTTTTTCGTAAAGAGGATATGTGTTTTTCAGTGTATTTTTTTTTACAAGAAACAAAATTCTGTCACGAAACTTGTTTGTGACATTATTTTCCACAAGGGTGTGGGTGGTGTAGGGCGAAATAATAATCAGGTCGTTTTTTGAGTAACTCAGTGTTTCTTCTTCTGTACGCAGTGTGAGAGAACCGTCTTCAATGCAAAATGCTTCATAACAGTCGTGATAATGCATTTGTGAATATTTTTGAGGAGCAAGCTGTTCAAAAAGACCTGTTACCGAAATAACCGTAAACTGAGCATTGTCGAGATTGAGCGTGAGTTCAATATACTTGTCATTGTTAATACTTTCGAGTACATAATCGTTTATCATATAATCACCACCAACTATATTTTAACATATATACGGGATTTGTCAACACATTTGTGACATGAGGATATTTAACGGTATAATCCGTGTTTTTCAAGGCTTTGGAATTTTTTAGAAATTTTAAAAAGAGAATTTAGGGAACAAATATGACATCTACTTCAATATTTGTCATAAAAGGCATTGAATTTGATTTTATCCATATATATAATTGAATTATAACATCAAAGGTCAACACAAAATGTTATTAAAATGCGAAAGGGGTATTGTTATGGTTAAAAAGTTTTTATTGAATTATAACATCAAGGGTCAACACAAAATGTTATTAAAATGCGAAAGGGGTATTGTTATGGTTAAAAAGTTTTTATCTTTGGCGTTGGTGGTGATGATGTTTGCGGGCATTATACCATTTGTTGCTCATGCAGACGATGCACAACCGGTAAACGGCGTGGATTATCTTTTTGAAAATTTTGAGGATTTTGATATTGCCGACGGTAAAATCGGTGATGTTGAGTGTACATACCAGGTAGGAGGTACGAGCACATTCTCGGTTGCTGATGCTCCGAGAGAAGGAGATGCCGACAACAAGGCTCTTAAACTGGATATACCTTCAGACAGCACGAGCAAAAAAACAAATTTGACCGTCAGCAAAATGAATATTCCCGGTAACACATATTTTGGAATTGATTTTTGCATTAACAGGGTTGACAATAGTTTTAATCTGTGTGAAATTATGTATGGAACAGGAAGCTCGGCTTTTCTTTATTTCAATGTTAACAGTGACAAAACAGGCGCGACCTTGTATTTATATAAGAAGTACTGGAGTGAGGCGGATTCCAAATGGAATAACTGGCGTTATACAACGGGAAAAACAATCACATTCGGTCAGTGGAACAGTTTACAGCTTATTACAGAGCCGACAAACGGTACATACAGTGTGTGGCTTAACGGTGAAGTAGCTGCTGAGGATTGGATGTATCCGATTTCAGATTTTACGGAGGATCATGTAACCAATTTCCGTTGGCAGTTCCTTCAGTCCGGACAGATGCTTATTGACAATATTGATATGAAAACATACAACGGAGCAGAAATTATATCGGCAATCCCTCAGGATGCTTCGGAGCCCATTGGTATAAATGATAACATCGAACTTACTGCATCGGGTTATATAACTTCTGTTAACCTTCAATTGAGCGACGGACTTACATCAACTACCATAGAAGAATCTGCAATTAATCAAAACGGTGATGTTTTCATTGTTGAACCCGGAACGCTTAAACCCGGAACAAGATACACTCTTAGCGGAACCATTACCGATATGTTTGGAAGCACCGGAAATGTAAAGCTTGTTTTCAGAACAGAATCTTCCGATTCGCCCGCAGATTGGGGTAATTACTATTTTGATGATTTCGAAGACGGAGATTTTACCAACGGTGTTTGGCGTTCTGATGCACCGGTAATGAAAGACGGCGCAACCATAGAGGTTAAAACGCTGAAGGATGCTTCCGGCAATGATACCGATGCTGTTGAACTTAGTTGTCCAAGTGGTTCTGCAATTGCACAGCTCACATCAAAAACAACAGATGGTATCAATATTACGGGTGATACATGGATAGAATTTGACATATATATTGACTCGATGAATGAAGAGGGTGCTGTTGCAATGCTTGATATTACAACGGGCGGAAGCTCTTCTAACAGTTTAATTTATTTTATGGGCGGCGGTCAGAAGCTCAGATGCTATTTCTATAATCCCGAGACAGGAAAAAATGAGTATAACACAGTAAACTATAATTGGTCAATGAAAACATGGTATAGTGTAAGAGTTCTTGTCAGCCCCGAGAAAAAGACATATTCACTTTGGCTTGGTGATACTTTGATTTCCGATGAACTCTTAATTCCGATTGTAACCTATAAATCAGAAACCGAAAGTGTAGACGGCATAAGATTTCAGCTTATAAACCGTCCTTGTACAATCTATCTTGATAACATAAAAGTAGCAAAATATCTCGGTTTCTACGATGGCGAATTTACCGATGGAAGTAAAACCATATATAATACATATAACGGAACAAACACATTCAAAGCGTTGGTTGTAAATAATTCAGACATTGATTTGGAGGCCACTCTTGTGATGGCTGCATACAGTGATTCCAATGAACTTATGAAGCTATATACCGCTAACGAACAGTTTGCACCTAACGCTGTTACTCCGATAACAGCCACTATGACAGGTGTTGATTCTTCGTGGAACATAAAGGTATTCTTTATTGATTCCCTGACAACAATAACACCTCTCAGAAGATCCTTAGGCGATGTATACAATGAACTCAAAGCATCTGTTTCGACTACAGAACAAACACGCACCGTTGAGGTACTCTCATCAGGATATGCAGGCATTACGCCTGCATATCCCGGTGGTAAATACAAAGCGTTCACAGTGAGATATGATGATGGATACAAAGCAGACAGAACGCTCATAAATAAGCTCAACAGTGCCGGCATTAAGGGCACTTTTTATGTTTCTGGCAAAAATATCGATGCAAGCAGCTCATCTATTTCTTCGGAAGAATTAAAAACTTTGTATTTGGACAATGGGCATGAAATAGCCAATCATACATACAATCACCTTAAATTTGGTTCGCAACTTGCTGATTCCGAAGAAACCGTTGTTTTTGATCCTTATGTAAAAGAAGATATTATCCGCGGAAAAGAATTTCTTGAAAAATCAATAAACGCTCCTGTTACGGGATTTACTGCTCCGTACACAAGCTACGGCTCCGATCCGAATTCATACGTTCAGTATCTAAAAGAAACCGGGCACACTTATGCGGTGATTCACGAAATGCGTGACGGAGATTTTCCTCTTCCCGATTTGCACGGGACATACGGACTTTTCGGTGTTAAAAGTACAACATCCCAGATTCGTGACTATGGGGTAAACGATTCCGGAAGTAACGGTATTCCTGATATTATTGAAGAGGGTGGTTATATTGATCGATGGCTTGCTCTTAGCCCCACAGATATGAGACTTTTCTTTATATGGGGACACGCTCATGAATTTGCGGATACAACCAGTTATTACGGTTACGATGCCGAAGAAGACGGAACATATAATAACTGGCAGCTTGCCGATGAAATATGTAATCGCCTCGGAAACAGGCAGGATACATGGTATGCGACTAACGGAGAAATTATAAACTACCTTGTTGCTCACGACGAAGCAGTTATAAATTACGGGAGTGGATCTCATCGGATTTTCAATCCATCTCAAAGGGTAACCCTTTGCTTTGATCTTGGCGACGAACTTATATATGTTGCACCAAGAGAGACAGTTGTTATAGAGCTCATCTGAAAAAGCGTGGTTTGAAAGAAAGGAGTTTATTATGGATGTTAACAAATTTTATGTAACCGATGGCGAAAAACCTCTTGACAATCTTGTGTCCGACGGAGGCTTTTGCGGCATTTTCAGAACTATAGGTATAATAGGTGATTCTCTTGCTTCGGGTGAGTTTGAATCTATGGAAGAAGGAATCAGAGGTTATCACGATTTTTATGAATATTCCTGGGGCAAATTTATGGAACGAACACTTGGTAACACAGTTCACCTTTTTTGCCGCGGAGGAATGACGGTAAAGGAGTTTTTCGACACCTACGGTGCATCATGCGGCGCTTTTGGTCACGATAAGCTTTGTCAGGCATATATCATAGCTCTCGGTGTTAATGATACTGCAAGAATGGAGCAGTTGGGAGATATTGACACAGCGTTGACCGAAAGAGGTCCTGATGCAAACAATCCCAATTTCCTTTCATACTATGCAGGCATCATAAAACGCATAAAGGCAAAACAGCCACGGGCAAAGTTTTTCCTTATGACTCTTCCAACGACAACCTATGCAGGCTATGAGCCTGAGCTTATTGACAAAAGGGAAAAATGGTGCGAAGCAATCCGTCGGCTTGCCGAGGGTTTTTCAAACACATATGTCCTTGACATCAGAAAATACGGACCTGTATACGACCAAAAATTTCACGACACATTTTTCCTTGGTCACATGAGAGCAACAGGCTATCTTTTAACTGCAAAAATGGTAATGTCCTATATTGACTATATCATAAGAAAAAATCCCGACGATTTTTCGCAGGTAGGATTTATCGGAACTCCATATTCTTATGAACAACGAGGTGTTGTATGAATATTGATGAATACAAAGGTCTTAGAATTATAGATAAGCTTAAGACAGATGCACAAAAAGGTGTGTATATGGCAAATTGGAATCAGCTTCGCATAAATTACGGTAACAATGTCGAATGGCAAAAACTTAAAAATCAGGTTTTGATGTGCTCTGAAACACGAAATATGATTTATGCCGTACCGGCTGATGTAAAATATGTGCAGGGTTCAAGACCTGTTATTGAAATGACATCCCAGTGGGTAACAAAGGATGCCAAAACAGCCAGAGAAAGAGTTCTTGCACTTCTCAAATTTTGCCGTGATCTCTATCTTACTCACGGTAAACATCTTCACTACCGTTTTTACGGAGGCACCGAGGAACAGCTCATAGAAAAGGGAGAGAATCTTTGTGAGTGTATGGGCAGACTTATGGTGAGTCTGTGTGAGGTTTTGGGAATTCCGGGCAGAATTGTTATGCATGTTGTGAACGGTCATATAACAAGTGAAGTTTTCATAGAAAACAAGTGGTGTTTTTTTGATCCGAGATTTGCAGTCTTTTATGTTGATGAAAATGAAGCATTCCTTTCTGTTGAAGAAATAATGCAAAATCGTGAAATAATTTTCAACCAACCTCAGTGGGTGAAGGAATTTGTGTCAAAGCAAACAGACTTTGATACAATGGCACGGGAAAATTATGATAAGTATATGTGCTCCAAAGAGATAATCACATTTTGCGATTATTCACTGATGGATTTTGAATCATATACATACGAAATCAAGCTTCGTGACGAGATTTATCAGGATGGTATGAAACCGGCAATACGGGAATATCAAAAATATATGAAGATTGTAATGAACGAGGAGAAGGGAGAAATATAATGACTAAAAAAACATTGTTATTTTTTGCGGCATTTGCTGTAGTGGTTACTTTAATGACATTCAATGTTTCGGCAAATGCTCAGGAATCTTCTGCAAATGGTATTAACTATATTTTTGACGATTTTGATGATGGGGCATATGATGACGCAAATTCTTCATTTTGGAAAACTCAGATTTCGGGAACTTGCGGATTTGAGGTAGAGTCTTTGCCAACGGAGGATAACCCTTCAAACAAAGTGCTGGTTTTAAATAACCCGGCAGACAGCTCAGCCAAAAAAACAAATTTATATACCGGTGCTTTGGAGATTGCAGGTGACACATATTTTGAATTTGACCTTTGTGTAGAAAGTGCCGGAGCAAGCTTTAATGTTTGCGAAATAATGTATGGTAGCGGAAGCTCTGCTTTTTTGTTCTATACTTTAAATAATGATAAAACAGAAGCTACACTTTATTTGTATTACGGATATTGGGGTGATGATTCCAAAACAACATGGAAAACATGGAGAAAGTCCACCGGTAAAACAGTAAAGCTTGGCGAGTGGTATAATTACAAAATTTTGATTAAACCGGGTGAAGCGGTTGATGATGGTGTATACAGTGTATGGTTAAACGATGAATTGGCTGCTGAAAACTGGGTGTATCCCATAGCTGCAACCGGATACACCAAAGATTATGTTTCTACCTTCCGTTGGCAGTTTCTGCAGTCGGGAAAAATGATGATTGATAATATAAGCATCCGTACATACCCCGAAGTGAAATTTGTTTCATCATATCCCGGTGAAAACTCGGAGCCTATTCATCCTTCCGAAACTCTGATTGTTGAAACAAGCGGGTTTGCAAACAAACTTGACCTTATGTTAAACGATTCTCCTGTTTCTGAGGATTCTGTTACACAAAACGGAAATATATTTATAATTAAGCCTCAAAGGCTTTCGTGGGATACGGAATACAAACTTTCCGGAACGGTTTTTGATATGTTTGGTTCAAGTGATTCGTTTGAAATCAGCTTTAAAACAAAACCAATGGAAGATGTTTCCGTGGATATTATTGGGTTTACCAACGAAAACGGTGAAAAGCTTACATCACTTGTTTCGGGAATTGTAAAAGCAAATCTCATATACGAAGCAAAAGAAAGTGACAATTCATTTACCGCCATTGCAGGACTTTTTAAAGAGGCTGACGGTATAGTTGAGCTTGTGGATATAGTTTCATTTTCAAAACCTCGGGCAGGTACATATGAAATTGTTGAATTTAGTTTAAACGTACCGGAGGAATGTGAAAATATGTTTATTGATGTATATATGTGGAAGAGCCTTCCCTCAAGAGAGCTTTTTGACACCAAAGCATATTATGGAAAAACCAGACTTGAATAGGGGTGAATCGGTGTGCTGAAAAAGTATATTGCATTATTGTTATTTTTTGCTTTTTTCGTGTCGGCATTTAATGTAACACCTATAGCTTTTGCCGATAACAGTGTATATGTTAATGAAAATTTTAATGGTTATATTACGGGCGACATTCCTCATACTGCCCTTGAGGCAAGAGCTACGGGTGGCAGCTCGGTCAGAGTGTGCGACAATGGGTCGTCAGTTGATAAAAGTGTATTGTTGCTGAATAATTCGGACACTGCGACAACTTTTCTTCAACATACTTTTCTTGCACCAAGGCATGACAGCGTGGCAATAGATTTCGACATTATGATAACTTCGAATGCCGGTGATATAGATATTCCGACCATTATAGACTCTGAAAACAAAGCATTTTCGCCACTGAAAATAAAGAGCGGAGTTTTGTATGTAAATGATTTGGCGGTAGGCAGTGTCAATGTTGGTGATTGGAACTCGGTTTCTGTTGAAATCAGTACCGAAAACAAGGTTTTTAATATAACCGTAAACAATGATAGTTCCAATAGAAAATCGGGAAAGGTTGATGAACTGTCAAATATTTCCAAGGTGCGATTTGAAGCGAAAAAACAACAGAAATTCTATCTTGATAATCTGATGATATACAAGGGGGCTTCCATAAAATCTTCGATTTCCGATATTCCATCAATTAATGAATATTGTGAAACCTCGCCTCTTCTTCTGAAAAAAGAAAAACAGGCGGTATTTTCTGATATGACAAGAGGAAGGCTTGTTTTGTATGCTGGTGCACCATATGTGCTTGCCAATGGTACAAAGGGGATTTTAAATTCGAATGATATATCGATTGTTCCTTATGTAAACGGTAACGATATAATGGTTCCTCTTCGCAGTGTTGCCGAAAGCTATGGATATACCGTGCTTTGGGAAGGCGAGAAAAACAGTGTACGTATTGCAAAAGATGATAAATCTGCCGGTTTTGTGTTTGATTCAAATATGGTTGATAACAACGGTGTAATGATTGCCGCACCTTCGCTTTCCGTTAATAAAAACGGCACTGCATATGTATCGGTTGAGGCATTGTCTATGGTGATGGGAACAGATATTTATAAAGAAGATAACCTCGTTATACTGGGAGAAGGCAATCCTTTTGAGACTAATGAAAAACTTCTTTTAAAGCAAGAACTCATAAACAATGTAAAATTTATGCGTCCTGACGCTCATACTATTGTATCAAATATCCGTGAGGGTCATCCCAGAGTTTTGGCAACAAAAGATGACTTCGATCGCATAAAATCACTTGTAGCCAATGATGATTTTGCAAAAAAGATGTTTGGCTACATAAAAACAACTGCAGATTCATACCTTAACACCCCGGTAGCTCAATATTCACTTGTTGAGGTGTATCGCCTCGGTGATTGCAATGTTGTAACACGCCGTGTGGTGAGAACGCTTGCGTTTATGTGGCAGGTGACGGGTGATGAGATTTATGCAGAGCGTTGTGCAGCGGAACTTGCCGCAATGTGCAGCTGGCCTGATTGGAATGAAAATCGCCATTATCTTGACACCGGAGTGGTTCTGGGAACGGCGGCTATCGGTTATGACTGGCTTTATGATTATCTTACTGAAAATGACCCTGAGCTTTTGGAGAACCTTTGTCAGATGATTCTTGATCACGGTCTTCTTGAAGGAATTGAAATTCACAAGGGGACAAGTCAGTATGACGACATCAATCTTGTGTCAAGCTGGCCCACAAGTTCTCTTAACTGGAATCCGACTTGTAATTCCGGTATTATAATGTCTGCTCTTGCAATTTCCGATAAGGTTGATCCTTCAATTACAGGAACTGCTATTGAACTTTCACTGCGTTCCTTTGAGTATATCAGCAATGAGTTTGCACCTGACGGAGCGTGGGAGGAAGGCCCCGGCTATTGGAACGGAACCGTGGAAGACTTTGTTTACGTGCTTGCATCTCTCGAATCGGCACTTGGCACAGATTTCGGATATTCGAATGCCGAGGGTATTCTTGAAACTTGTTATTATCCTATCTATATTATGGGACCAAAAGGCACATACAACTATTCGGATTCTGCTACAACGCTTAATGTGGAAAGTCCGCATCAATTCTTCTGGTCTGAAAAGTTGGACGATAAAGATCTTGCATATCTCAGAAAAGAGCAGATTGAAAAAAACAATTACAGATGTGATTATACAGATCTCTTGTGGTACGACAGCACAAATTGCGGAAACGAAAAGCCTCAGTATCCCTTTGACAAATATTTCAGGAAAGTAGAAACCGTAACTATGCGTTCCTCCTGGGACGAAAATGCTTTGTTTCTCGGATTCCATTCCGGCAACACGGCATTCGGTGCCCATTCGCATCTTGACACGGGCTCGTTTATTCTTGATCAGAATAACATCCGCTGGTTTGAAGATTTCGGAACAGATCGTATCACATATACCGGCGCAGGCGGTTTTACGGCATATCGCACAAGAGCGGAAGGACACAATGATCTTGTTATTCAGGGACTTGATCTTTTTACAACCGAAAAAGATGAAAACGGAAATCTTGGACTTTTTATTTCAGATTTTGACGAAGACGCAATCGGCAACGCCCCGGCCGGACTGAATGTTACTGTTGGCGGAAGCGGTAAAGCCGAAATTGTTGAGGATTATGTCGGTGACGGAAGGCATTTACTTCTTTCAACCGATGATGCTGAAACCACAACACAGAGTTTTATTTATAAAAACTATAATAACAATCCCATAACCAATCGTATAGTTATTAAATATAAGGTGATGCGTGATGATTTGAACGGCAATGTTTCGGTTCCTGCACTACGTAACAGTGAAAGCTATTTTGGCATTATGTCGCTAACGAGTGGCGGAAGCATGAGGGTAAATAACGGAACTGAAACCGTTACATTGCGTTCATATGAGAAGAATAAATGGTATGATGTTGAAATTGATGTGAATCTCGAAACCCAGACTTATGATCTGTCAGTTACCGATGAGCTTGGTGACAAAGTGAGTGCAGAGGGTTATAAGTTAAAATCTCAGCTTGATGATATTACTCATTGGAGAATTCAGCTTTACGCACAAAACACTGCACTTCACCTTGACAATTTTGAAATATGGGTTGATCCTGCAAACGAAACAATAACTAAACGCAAAGAAATAGACGATCAGAACAGGAATGCATATTGTTATATTGACAAATATGAAACGGGAGAGAAAGCGGCTTTCGCAGTATCGGATATTACCGAAGCCTATGAAAGCTGGGCAAACTCTGCAATTCGCGGAGCAGGTCTTTTTGACAACCGAAGAGTGGCTGTTATCCGTGATGAAATAAAGCTCAGAGATGCTTATGATGTATATTGGTTTGGTCACACTCAGGCTGAAATAACCGTTTCCGAGGATGGAAAATCCGCAATTCTTGAAAAGGACGGAAAGCGCTTATGGGCAGGTATAATTGACGGCACTGACGGTAGGTTTTCTGTTATGGATGCGGCACCCTTTGCCACATCTCCCGACCCGTCAGGTCAGGCGATAAACACGGGATACCGCAAGCTTACAATAATGCTCGATGATGTAACGGAGGCACAGATTGCCGTAGCATTCACAGCTCTTGCCGACGGCTATGATGTTCCTGATGCGATACCTTCTGTCGGTGCAATAAGCACATGGAATGTTCCGGACGGTTCAATAATAAAACCCGATTCAATAACTGTTGACGGTAATCTGATTGACGGTTTTAATCCTGCCAGAGCAACATATTCTCTATATGTTGAAAAGGGATCATCTGTTCCTGTCATCAGTGCAACATCTTCCAATGCTTTTGTAACGGTGACACAGGCAGATGCAGTTCCCGGTTGTGCAATTGTTACACTCACGGATGAAAGCGGAACAAGTGTAGATTATAACATATTTATTTATGAGCGTGTTGTAAACTACTCAACCATAGACGGTCATCAGATTAATTCCGATCTTGTCACTGCAAGCTCTGAACCTGAACCGCACAATCCGGCAGTGGCAACCCTTGACGGAGACATTGATACCGCTTGGGCGGCAAACGGTATGGCAGAGTGGATTATGTATGATCTTGGCGAATCGAAACCCATAGATTGTATAAATCTTGCGTGGAGAAAGGGTGACCAGAGGGAGTACTCATTTAAAATTCTTCTTTCCGACGACGGAGCAAGCTGGACAACCGTGTATGAAGGTAAATCATCAGGTACAACTCTTGAGCTTGAGCCCCATATATTTAAAGAGACCAATGGAAGATTTATAAGGATAGAATGTTACGGAAACAGTTCCAATACATGGAACAATATATCCGAAATAAGATAAGGAGGCAGATATGAATAAAAAGATAATTTGCTTTGCTTTTATGGTATTAATTATTTTGTCCAACTATTCGGCATACGCTCTTGATGCCTCTCTTAAAGGAGATGTCATAAGTGTGTCCGATTCAGATATGACTCCCGAAATCAGAATACCTCTTATTATCACAAAACCTTTTGTTGATGCGGATAGTCTTTCTGATGCTAATATTAAATCAGATATAATTTTTGCATATGAAATACAAACAGATTCCAACGGTGAGCTGAACATTAAAACAAGGCTCCCTGATGGTTCACCTGCCGGTTGGTACACTGTGTATGCCGGTGAAAAGGAAGCGCAGTTTTATTATGCTACCAAAGAAGAAATTTCTCAGGCAATAGAAGCATTTTCAAAAGCTGAAGAATCGGATGTTTTGGAGATAATTAAAATTTATACAATTGAAAAGCCTGTTGTATGGCTCGATCTTGACGGTATATATAGCAAATACACTTCTCATACGCAAAAGGCGTTTGTACTTCAATTGAAGGAATGTGACACCGAAATTATCGAAGATATACAAGAGTGTTTTGAACGGGCCTGCGATATTTCAATGTTCGTAAAAGGAGAACAGTCCGAAATTGAAGCTCTGTTGACGGGCAAATATGCATCATTGTTGGATTCCGGAAACAATGCAGAAGATGTATCCGAAATTTTTGCCAATGTGCGTGATGATGATATTTTCACATTTGATTCACTCAAACGTCCTATGCGTGAGTCAAATGCTGTTGCAGCTTTAAATTCATCCTCACGAAGCGAGGTTATGGAAAAGGTTGAACTGTACAACGATGTGCTTGAGCTTAACCTTGAGGGTAAATATAAAAAATGCAAACCTGCTGAGGTTGCCAAGGTTCTTGCCGGTCAGGATTTTAAAAAAGCAGAAGATGTTCAAAAAGCTTTTGATAAAAGAGTGAAAGAACTTACCGAAGAAAAGACGAGTTCCGGCTCAAGCGGAGGGGGAAGCTTTGGCTCTTCGCCAAACTTTTCTGCCACATTAAATAACGAAAATGTCAATAAGTCTGATAATGAGAATAATTCTGACATTAATCAAATCGTCACACACGAATTTAAAGATTTGAATGAATGCGAATGGGCAGAAGGCTACATTTCGGCTCTTTATGCAAAAGGAATTGTGAATGGGATTTCACAAGATGTTTTTGCACCGAGCGAAAATGTTACACGTGAGCAATTTGTAAAAATGCTTGCCTTGGCTTTTGATGCAGACCTTTCGAATAAAACCTTGAGCTTTGATGATGCAGATGAAAATGCATGGTATATACCGTATATTGCATGGGCGGTAAATTCAGGTGTGGTAAATGGTAAATCTCACAATGTTTTTGGCGTAGGTGATTATATAACACGTGAGGATATGTGTGTTATGGCGGTGCGTGCGCTTGAGTCAAAGGGTATTTCATTGTCTTTGGAAACACTGAAATTCAGCGATGCAAATCTTATTTCGGAATATGCCGCACAGTCTGTATCCAAACTATGCAATGAAAAAATAATAAATGGCAAAGGTAATGATATTTTCGCTCCTAAGGACAATTCCACAAGAGCGGAGACAGCAAAAATAATATATCTTATTATGGAAAAGGCAGGTGCTTTAAATGGTTAAAAAATTAATCAGTTTGTTAATTGTACTTGCAATGATGTTTTCATTGGTGGCATATGCTTCGGAGGATACCGATTTTGTTAAATTACTTGGTGGCTATGAGTTTGAATCCGAAAAATTTGTAACTCGGGGTGAATTCGTATATGCGACAGCAACACTTTTTGCCAAAGGTTTTTCCTTGGAAAAAACAAAAACGGAGTTTTACGATGTATCTGCTTCAAATCAGTTTAGTGGCGCAATCGATGTTGCGTCAAAGCTTGGTTGGGTGTCGGGCTATGGTGACGGAAACTTCGGAATCAAGGATAAGATAACATTTACCCAGGCACTTGCGGTGATTTTGCGTGCTCTTGGATATGAACAGTTAAAGGATAGCTTTGGCGGCTATGTGAGCTTGGGTAATTACATTGGTATTACAGATGGTGTGGAGCTTTCGTCAGAATATCTAAAAGGCAAAGACGTTGCAACACTTCTTCGAAATGCACTTGAAGCCAATGCACTGGTTCAGACCGGGTTTGGTGATGAACTCAGTTGGAAGGCAGACGGAGAGCTTAGCAATCTGAAGCAATTTTTGAATATTGAGGTTATTGAAGGAATTGTCACAGATAACGGAGTTTCATCTCTTTTGAGTACATCCGATTTAAAGGAAGGACAGATTAAAATTGATGAAACAGTAATTGATGCACAGGATTCAACAATTTGTAACTGTCTTGGCTACAACGTGCGTGCATTTGTAAATATGGATTCTTCGCTTCCGCTCCTTGTTTATTATGAAATTGACGAAACGAAAACCTTCAAAATACCTGCATCAGCTGTTGAAAGCGTAGATACAAAATCGGTTATATACATCGATTCACACGGCAAAGAAAAAACTGCTCGAATTTCGAATGTTGCAGATTATATCTATAACGGTATGGCATATACAGACTGTGATGCACAGGATTTAGCTATTTCTGACGGATTCCTCACTTTTGTTGACAATAACGGTGACTCTGTTGCAGATATTGTGTGTATTGAAGAATCTAAAAATGCTGTTGTGTCAGATGTTAAATCCGACAAAAGCCGCATAAATACTCTTTGGGGTGAGGATATAACAATTGATGATGATGCTTTTGTAACCGTAATAAAAGGCAATAAAAAGATAAGCCTTGATGAAATTAAAGGATATAATGTTCTAACCGTGTATGAAAGCAAGGATGCTTGTGTAATCACTATATACGTTTCGGATAAGGTGTTTCGCGGATGCCTTACGGGGAAAAATATTTCAAATAACAGAGAAACGATTTTTATAGATAACGAAGAATATGTGTTGAAAAATGCTGACTTATATGATTCACTGGAGCTTGGCAAAGAATATGAATTTTGCAGTGATATATACGGGAACATTGTGTACACAAAAGATAATTTTGAATACCGTGTCGGGCTTTTGGTGGATGCAAAAATTATTAAAAACAGTTTGAACAGCGAGTCAAAAATCAAGCTGTTCACCTCAGATGGCAAAATGGAAATATACAGCTTTGCCGAAAAAGTGAAATTTTGCGGTAAGAGTGTGAACGCAGAAACTGCAATATCCAATCTTGATTTTTCGCAATATCTTGTTGTGGGCTACAATATTGGTAGTGACGGAAGAATTTCAGAGCTTGTTCTTGAAAGCGGAAAAGTGCCGGCAGAATTTTCTGTCAAAGAAAATTTTAAAATGACATATACCGCTTCGGAAATAAGCTATCAGGCTCAGCAAAAATCGTTTGAAGGAAAGATTATGGCAAATAATGCCACCAAGGTGTTTCTTGTCCCTTTCGACAAATCTGATGAATCGGGGTATTATGTCTCGGATATATCGGTATTTGTAAGCGGTATTGATTACAATGTCTCTTCATACATTGCAGGTGAGGATGACTGGTATGCCGATTATATTGTTTCATATGTCAAAAATGAATTTTCAAAAACTCACGGTGCCATTCTTGTTGACTATGTAGGCAAAGCTCTCAACAACGACGGCGAAGAAACTGAAATTCTTGGTGCCTATAATGAAAAAGGTGAAGTCGAATACGTAGCGGCAAAGAACTTCAGCTTTGAAGCTTTTGACATCGGGCGCGGTGACATAATAAGGTGTGTTTTAAACCCCTTTGGCGAAGTTTGCGGTGTGCGAAAGGTGTTTTCTGCTTCCGATTTTAAATTTGTCAATGACGGCGGAGCAGCATATTCGGCTCAGCCACGTTTTATTCACGGATATGTATATGAAAAAAACAGGAATCTTGTGTCAATAAGTTTTCATCCTAACATTCCGCCGGAAATAAGCGAATCAAATATGGAAATTCATGATTTTTCGGGAATGAAGATATACGAATTCGATTCCGGGAGAGACAGAATTTCTGTTATAAATGTGGATATGCTTACAGATTATATGACCGATCCGGGCAGTTATTCAAAAATCTTCTATTATACACAAAATTCAGCTCCGAGATTTGCAGTAAGCTATAAGTAGGTGACAGAAATGCGTAAACGCTTTTTGTGTGCATTTATCATTATTGTTTTTATATGTATTCCTGTTTTTGGGGCAGAAGACTTTGAATTCGGTCCGTTCATGTATATTTGTGACTCGGGTCAAATTGAGGAAATGCCAAACGGTCTTGACGAAGAAAACTTGGCTTTGAAGCTGTCCAAAGAACTCATAAGGGTTAAAGCAAAGGAAAATTATGATTATCTTGTTTTTGATATTCTGACAAAAAAAGTGGTTGATACCGAATTTGTGTTGTCCGACAGTAAAAACAATTCCGAGGTTATATTTCGGATTTATGAATCCGGCGCTATATATGATTCGGGAGGTGTGATTGCAGCAAGTTTTGACGAAGGCGTGTGGCATAATTTTGTTTTTGCGTTTGATGAGTCAAAAGGGATATACGTTTATTTTGATAATGCACTGTTGACTATATTTGAATCGTCTGACAAAATGCTTGGTTTAAACTCGGCGGGGTTTTTGCAAGGTGATTTTTATTTTGATAATGTTGAATTTTCAAATCTTAGTGTTCCAAAAATAAAAAACGTCATAAACCAAGAACCTGAAACCGGTTTGTCACAAGTGAGAATAGAGTTTAATGTTCCCATAGTAATTGATGGCTATGTTACAAAGAGTTATATATATAGTCCTTCTTCTCCCATGGAAAAGTGGCAAACAAGCAAGATAACTTTGGCTAATGCCTGTGATTTGCTTGGCAATGAGTTGAATTTAACGCATACAGTTGTGGCAGGAGACAGACCGAGGATGTATTTTGTAGATGATATCCGGATATGTGAATCATGCGTCGATGTATATATTACAGTTTTCAATCCGTTTTCATACGATGTAAATTCGGATGTGTATGTTTGCTTTTTCGATAATTCAAAATTAATTGGCGTAAACTCCTTTAGCGGTAACTGTTTTTGTACGGGTATTTCTCAACAACTGTTTAATATGGCTATTCCCCGTGATTATGATGAGCTTATCCTTAAAGTTTTTGTGTGGGATAAGGGTAGTTTAAAGCCATTTTCAAAGGATTCATATATCGGAATTTTCGAAGCCGTTATAAACAATTAATAATAACAAAAGAGGTGAGTTACTTATGAAATATGTTACTCCTGAACAAGCCGGTGTCAAATCGGAAAATGTGTTGAAGTTTATTGAACGTCTTGAACACAAATGTCTTTCATCCCACAGTGTAATAATGGCAAAGGGGGACTGCGTGTTTTTTGAAAAATACTGGCATCCTTTCAACAAGGATTTTAAGCATCGTCTGTATTCGGCAAGCAAGAGCTTTGTTTCAATAGCTATAGGATTTCTTGAACAGGACGGTCTTATTAATCTTGATGACAGAATTGACAAATATTTTGCTGATGATATGAAAAATCAGACTGATGAAAATATGCGAAGTCAGACAATAAGGGATATGCTGATGATGCGAACGGGAAAAGCCATAAGAAACTGGTTTCCTGCAAAGCCCGATGACAGAGTGAGATTTTATTTTGAAAATGATAATCCGCAGTCGCGTCCGCCCGGAACGGTATTTAATTATGACAGCGGCGCATCATTTGTGCTCGGAGTTCTTGTTGAAAGACTCACAGGACTTTTATTGCTCGATTATCTGAGAGTCAAGCTTTTTGATAAAATAGGAGTCTCTGAGGACATCAGTTGTCTGAAATGTCCCGGCGGTCACAGCTGGGGTGATTCGGCAATTCTTTGCAAGCCGATTGATTTTTGTAAGGTGGCACTTTTTGTTATGAGAAAAGGCAAGTGGAACGGAGAGCAGATTCTCAACGAAAAATACCTTACCGAAGCAACATCTCCGCTCAGCTTTAATAATATTTGGGGAATGAATCATTATGAAACCTACGGTTACGGCTATCAGTTCTGGAGAACCTATGCCAACGGATTTTTGTTCAACGGAATGGGGGATCAGCTTGGTTTTTGTTTCCCGGATCAGGATATCATTCTCATATATAATGCCGACAATCAAGGTAAAGATTTAAAACTTTCGGACACGGTGGCAGAAAGCTTTGTCAATTATATAGTAAACACTGCCTCTGTGATGCAGTTGCCCGACAATCCCATTGCACAAAAAACATTGAGCGACAGAACACAGTCTCTTAAACTTCAGGCTGTTTCCGGCATTTCCAAAAACGACTTTGAAGCCTCAATAAACGGTCTGACTTATGAACTTGACGAAAATCCGATGGGCATAAAAGAATTTCGTTTAAACTTTGATGACGGTGGAGGCAGATTTGAATATATAAATGCTCAGGGGAAAAAATCTATTCCTTTCGGGAGATGCGAAAATGTTTTTTCAAAATTCCCTCAGGAGGGATATTGTGATGAGGTTGCAACCGTAAGCACCAAAAACCATTATTACAAATGTTGTGCTTCGGGTGCATGGGTAGAAAGTGAGAAGTTTTTTATCAAGGTTCAGATAATAGATAATTATTTTGGTTCCCTTGGCATAACTTTCGGATTCAAAGATGATCAATGCGGCTTGTTTATGAACAAAGTTGCCGAGGATTTTCTTGGTGAGTATGAAGGCTTTGCCGGAGGTAAGGTTAAGCATCAAGCTGAAAATAAAAAGTATTAATTGAAAAAGAGGAACTTATATATGAACTCAAAAAGACAAATTAAAATTGCCTACATTGGCGGTGGCTCACGAGGCTGGGCATGGGGACTTATGAGCGATCTTGTTGAATGTGAAGATCTTTGCGGAAACGTGGATCTTTTTGACATCGATTTTGATGCCGCAAAAAACAATGAAATTATAGGTAATAAATATAACAAAACAAAAGGTGCAAAAACTCACTGGGTTTACCGTGCTGTAAAAACCATTGATGAAGCAATGGAGGGTGCAGATTTCGTTGTTATTTCCATTTTGCCGGGAACCTTTGATGAAATGGAATCCGATGTTCACGCACCCGAAAAATACGGTATATATCAGACTGTAGGCGACACCACCGGACCCGGCGGAATCGTCAGAGCCCTCCGTACCGTTCCCATGATAGAGGAAATTGCAAAAGCCGTTGAGAAAAACTGTCCTGATGCATGGGTTATAAACTATACAAATCCCATGACAATTTGTATTAAAGCCCTTTATGACACATTCCCCAATATAAAAGCCTTCGGATGCTGTCACGAGGTTTTCAGCACACAAAGATTCCTTTCGTCTGTTTTGAAGGAAATGAAAGGTATCGAAGTGGCTAATCGATCTGAAATTAAGGCAAATGTTGTGGGCGTAAACCATTTTACGTGGCTTACCTCTGCTCACTGGCAAAATATCGACATTTTCCCCATATACAGAGAGTTTTGTAAAAAATATGCCTCAGCAGGTTACGGCGATAGCCTTGATGAAAACTGGATGAACCGTAATTTCCAGTGCAGGCAAAAGGTAAAAATGGATCTTTTTCAAAGATACGGAGTCATTGCTGCCGCAGGAGACAGACACCTGGCAGAATTTTGTGAGGGCAAATGGTATCTTGAAAATCCCGAAAGAGTTTCCAAAATGGATTTTGCACTGACAAGCGTTAAATGGAGAAGGATAAATCTTGAAGAACGCCTTGCCAAAAGTGCAAGACTTGTCAGCGGTGAAGAGGAGCTTTCCATAAACAAAACAGGTGAGGAGGGCGTTGAGCAAATAAGAGCATTGTGCGGACTCAGAGACATGGTAACAAATGTCAATATGCCAAATGTGGGTCAGATTCCCAATCTGCCTCTTGGAGCTGTTGTAGAAACCAATGCGGCTTTTCGCTCGGACACGGTTGTTCCTCTTATGGCAGGCAGTATTCCGGATTCTGTCTATCCGCTCATTTCAAGAGCCTGCGGTGAACAGGAAATGGTTGCTCGTGCGTGTCGTGAACGCAATCTTGAGTTGGCATTCAACGCATTTGCAAATAACTCTCTTGTCACTGTTTCACTTTCCGATGCAAGACAGCTTTTTAAAGAAATGATTAATAGCACCTCAAAATATCTTGATATGTACGATATAAAATCTTTTAAATAAAAGGGGGATACATCAAATGAAAGAACTGAAATTTGAAGAGCTTTCTCTCAAGCAAAAGCTCGGCATGGTTATGGCAGGAATAGTAAGACCCATTAGATGTGAAGATAAATATGAAACCTTTGAGGAAAACTTTGAATTTGTGCTGGAGCTTATTCGCAACCATTCTCTTGGCGCAGTGTGGGTTCCGCCCGACACCATCACTGGAGTTGCTGGTATGTTTCCGCCTCATCCCGATGTTTTGGACAGGATAAGAGAAGCCGCCGACTATCCCATCCTCATATTCACCGATGCCGAAAGCGGATTCGGTGAGCATACAATCGGCAGGCATAACCCAATAGGTAGCGCAGGACGTGAAGATCTTGCCTACACATTTGGCAAAGTTACAGCAATATCCGCACGAAAAATGGGCTATAATGTTGTGTGTGACCCGGTTGTGGATATGGTCGACAGCTGGGTTGCGTGCGGAGGTAATGTCCGTTCCTTGGGAAGTGACAAGGAAAAGGTTTCGAAACTTGCCATCGCCATGTCAAAGGGTCTCCACGACGGCGGTGTGCTTTCGGTGGCAAAGCATTACCCCAGCACCGGAGGAGCAAAGGTTGACGGTCATATGGCTCCTCATGCATCCGATGTTACCACAGAACAGCTCATAGACTATAATCTCTACCCTTACACACAGCTTATAAAGGAAGGACTTCTTGACGGAATTATGGCTGGTCACACTTCCTGCCCAAACATTGACCCCGATTATCCGACCTCGGTTTCAAAAAAAATAAAAAGCATCATCCGTGAACTTGGCTTTGACGGATTTTTTATCACCGATGCCCTCGATATGATGGGACTTAAAGCGCGTTTTGGCGACACAAAGGTAAAAGGCTTGTGTGTTGAATCGGGTATTGAATTCATTCTTCCGTGGTTCTCTGCCAAAAAAGCATATTTCGATCTTTGTGACTGCTATGATGAAGGAATAATCACCGATGAGCGTCTTGATGAGGCAGTAAAAACCGTTCTTGCCGCTCAGCATAAAATTCTTGAAATGAAACCGAAGTTTGATGATTACACTGAAGAAGACATTGAGATGTTTAACAAAATCAACACTGATTCTGTGTATGCACGCACAGATGAAGGCGTTGAAGCCTCAATCTCCCGTGAGGGCAAACATTTCTTTGCAATGCTTGTCCATAACGACACAGACATTGCCGATGACGGTAAGGTTAGTGTTGATACCTTTACCAACGGGTGGTGGTTCCCGGCAAGAATTCAGAAAAAAATTAAAGAACTTTTTCCAAATTCATGTGTTCGTGCAATCTGCCAGTTCCCGACACCAAATCAGAACATGGATGTGCTTCAGGACAGCGTGGACTATGATGACGTGATTTTTCTTACCTTTGCTGAAGCTCCCGCATATGCAGGAAGTGACCACCTTACAAGGCGAATCCTTGCTCTTATAGATGCCCTGAACATTTCAGGAAAAATATCGACAATTGTCCACTTCGGAAATCCTTATGTCCTTGAAGAAGTTCCCCACATAAAGAGAATTCTCATGGGCGGTTGTTCACCGGATTCAACAAATGCATGTCTTGATGTGCTTGCAGGAAATTATCCTGCAAAGGGTGTTTTGACATATGATGTTAAATTTCAATAAATGCATTACGAATGATTTTACATAACAAAAAATCCACCTGACAAGCCAATGTCATTATGTTAATATGATGTTGCCCGAGTTGTGACGAGTAAAGAGTTTGAAATCATATTGATTTTCAGGCTCTTTTTCGTTTTTCTTTTGTATGGTACATTAAATTTTTTGTATTGACATTCAAATTTTGAAATGATATAATTGTTCAAAATTAATCAATGGATTTTTCGGATTGGTAAAAGGAAGTGGGATAAAATGTATTTTAAAGAAGCATCACCCGAAAGTGTCGGTATCTCATCAAAAAGAGTTTTAGATTTCATCAAAACCTTAGACAGCTACGGATTTTGTACTCATGATATAATAATGTCACGTGGAGATAAAATTTTTGCTGAGATGTATTATGCACCATTTCACAAAGATTATAAACACCGTATGTATTCGGTGAGCAAAAGCTTTGTATCAATAGCTCTCGGCATGGCAATAGAGGAAGGGCTTGTGTCATTGGATGACAAACTAACGGATTATTTTGAAGAGTATGTGACCGATCAGACTCCCACCCTTATCAAAGAAACAACAATTAAAGATATGCTTGTTATGGAAACAAGCATTAGCGAGGGTATAGACTGGTTCAGTACTGTGAAAGATGACAGGGTTACATTATCCATGATGTCTACTGCCGAAGCATTTATGCTTGAATACAGAGGAATTGCAACAGGAAGATTGCAACAGTAAAAAGTAAACCATAAATAAGTCAACGGGAATGCTAAAGCTTTGCATTCCCGTTAATTTATTGTATGTATATAATATTAAAGTTGAGATATGATGTTGTTAAAATACTGACCCAGTGCAATAACATCTGCACCAACATTAATAAAGTTGAACCCTTCCTCGGCAAGGGCATCTTTGTTGGCAAGACCGCCAACGGTTCCTGCCATTTTGCCGTGTTTTCTTGCGGTTTTAGCAACGAGCTTTCTGGCTTTTATGAGTTCTTCATCATTAAATGCATTCGGTTTTCCCATGCCCTGACTGAAATCTGCAGGTCCAAAGAAAATCATGTCAATGCCGGGAAGTGCACAAATTTCCTCAAGCTCTGCCATGGGTTCGGGGTCTTCAATCTGAATAACCGTGAAACGTTCTTCATTAGCCTGCTTGATGTAGTCATTTTCGTTAACCTGACAAAACTTTCCGTCCGCATTTCCGCCGTCGAGTGGTCTTCTGCCTATTGGATGGAATTTTGAATAATACACAATTTCCTTTGCTTCTGCAAGGCTCATGAGGTGTGGCACCATAATGCCTGTGGAATCTGCCTCAAGAGGACGAATGATGTCGGCATATTTTCCGCTTCTGGCAACTCTTGTCATAACATCACAGTCATAAATTTTGGCGGCTCTTATCATATTTTCCAAAATGCTGTAGTCGGAGGGGACATGCTCCATGTCAATCCACAAGCAGTCAATCCCGCTCATTGCCGCAAGCTCTGCAACTCTGGGTTCGTTGAGGTTGAGCTTGAATGAATATGCAACCTTGCCTTCTTTAATCTTTTTAATAACCTTACTTTTTCTCATGTTCATTATTCTTCTACCTCTTTTCTGATTTCTTCAAGCATAACCTTTCTTCCGCCTTCTTCACGGCTTCTTATGCCTGCAATGATTATTTCCATAAGTTCAATTGTTTCGTCAAAAGGATATGGCTCTTTGTCAAATTCAATATAGTCAACAAACTTTTCAAGCTGTGTTTTGAAGGCAGTATAGCTGTCTTTCATAGGGACGCAAACGGAATTTTTTGTTCCCACAAGCTTTAAATCAGATCCTGCACTGTAATACATTAGTGCAAGATTTACGTGTATTCCGTCTTTGTGAACAAGATGAATAATGTTGTTTTCTTCGTCTCCTGTATTTTGAACAGAAATATATCCGGGGCCTGTGATGCGATATACAGGTTCCAAAGCGTGGATGCCGTATCGCTCCCATGACTTGTTCATGGTCATATTTATGTATTTTAATTTTCCGAGTTCGGTTGTAGACATAAAATAGGGGATATATTCTTTTGTGTATCTCAATGAACTTGAAGAAAGAATTTTAGCTCCGTCTTTAACCCAAGAAATGAAGGTTTTAAGGTCTTCGACATTATCTGCAAGAGGTTTATCCACAAAAATCGGAAGCCCTGCTTCAATAAAGGGTTTGCATCTCCACACATGCTCCCATCCTTTGTCTGTTGCAACAATAACAGCGTCAACCTTTCCAATAACATCTTCGGGATTTTCGACTATGTTATCTATTTTTGAAGCAAGTGCAACCTTTTTTGCATCTTGAGGATCGTCTGTCCAGATGTGAGTGACTTTTGCTCCTCTTATACCAAAGTTTTCTGCGGGTTCGTTTTCAAGATAACGGGGAATAACCGGAAATCCGCAATCCTCCATAGGGTCTTTGTTATATCCGTTGAACATGGCACTCCACGAATACGGATGTCCGTTTCCGTCTACCATACCGAGCATGGCAATCTTTATTTCTTTCATATTATTCAGTCCTTTCATGTGTTTAAACCACATTTACTCATTATAATTCTAACACTTATATGTCTTTGGTGTAAATAAGCTATTGGGACAAATATAAAAATTAAAAGTCTGTTTTGGAAACTTTGTGTTGCATCTGTATCGAAATTGATATATAATTGATTAAATGATAATGCAGGGAGGGTTAAAATGTGAAAATTGTACCCCGTAAGTTCAAACTTGTGGCTGAAATTGAAAATGTGAAAATATTCATAAGCATGTTTGGCGGAATGTTCTATCATGAAGATGCATATTCATCAACTCACAGTCACAACAGCTTTGAATTTCACTTTGTGCATGAGGGTGAATCGGTCATTGATGTCGGGTCCGAGAGGATTTATCTCAAAAGAAATGATGCCTGCGTTGTTTCGCCAAATGTGATTCACACAACCATCCCAAAAACAGATAAACATCTTAAATCAACGTTTTGTTTCTCCTTTGAAAAAACAAAACGAAAAACCAAAACGGATATGTACGAAGTTTTCACTTCAGAATTTGAGAAAATAGATAAAATCAGAAAAATTGAAAATGCCGAAAATTTTTTGTCGGAGCTTGGAATTTTGCTGACCACATTTCAGTCGGACGGCAGCTTTTCAGAGCAGAGAGCATCACTTACATTTTCACTTCTTATGCTAAACATTCTTGAAGAAATCTCGGGCAAATATGAACAAAGAGATGAAGGGCTAAACATTTCCGACAGTCACACCGAACGAAATATCAGGCGAATTATGATTGAGGATTTTGTCAATGAGTATTATGATACCGACATAAGCATTAAATCCCTTGCAGATGCGCTTTTTTTAAGTGTAAAACAAACCGAGCGGGTTTTTAAAAAAGAAATGGGAATGAATTTTAAAGCTTTTGTCAAAAAAATTCGCCTTGAATCGGCAATGTATTATCTGTCAAACAGTGATATGTCCGTTGAGGACATTGCCGAGAAGGCAGGGTATAAGTCCTATAACGGATTTTATAAACTGTTTTTAAACGAAATAGGATGCACACCAAACGAATTCAGAAAGCAATGCCGAAAAAAAGCATTGACAGAAGGTGAGAAATAAAATGAAAACAGCAATTGAAAACGTCCATGTGGTTTTGGAAAACGGTATTATCCGTAATGGAGTAATAATAACCGAAGATGGAATAATAAAGGAGTTTGGAACAAAAAAAGAAGTGTCAATTCCGGATGATGCACAATGCATAGATGCATGCGGTGCATATGTCGGACCGGGATTTGTGGATATTCATGTTCATGGTGGCGGCGGATATAATGTTTGGGATAATCCCAAAAAGGTTGCCGCGTTTTTGCTTTCACATGGTGAAACAAGCATTTTGCCATCACCTCCGTATGAGTTAAACTGTGAGGAATATGTCTGTGCGGCAAAAACAATAGGATTGGCAATGAAAGAGTGTCCCAGCATTAAGGGAATGTATATGGAAGGACCATACATAAATGTGAAATACGGGGCCTATGCTCACATTAATCCGTGGAGACACCCTATATCCAAAGATGATTATGCTAAAATTGTTGATGAAGCAGGAAAAGATGCAAAGGTGTGGGTTGTTGCACCGGAGAGAGAGGGCATAACAGAATTTATGGACTATGCCCGAAAGGTGAATCCCGATGTTATTTTTGCAATTGGACACAGCGAAGCGACACCAATTCAAATAAGGAAACTCGGCAAATTCCGCCCGAAAATTCTCACCCATGCCATGAATGCTACGGGCAGGGGAGATGTCCCTTTGGGCACACGAGGCTACGGACCTGATGAATATTGCCTCAAAGAGAGTGAAATGTATGCCGAATTAATTAGCGATTCATGCTCAATTCATGTGCATTCCGAGCTTCAGCAGCTCATTCTTCACTGTAAGGGTGTCGAAAAAGTTATTCTGATAACAGACAATATCCATAATGCAACTCCAACTCCAAAAGAATTTGCCCACATTGATGATTTGAATTTTGATGATTGTGGTTCTCTTTCGGGAAGCAGACTTACCATGGATCAGGCATGCAGAAACATAATGTGCTCCACAAACTGCGGAATTGCCCAGGCTTTTCTCATGGCATCGACCAATCCTGCAAAAGCAATCGCAATGGATGCTGAAATCGGCTCAATTGACATTGGAAAGCGAGCTGACCTGGTTTTTGTTGATGACTGGTTTAATGTGAAAAAAGTTATGATAGGTGGCAGTTTTATAAAATAAAATGCGTGTACCGTAAAAACAAATTTAGTTTTTGCGGTACACGCATTTAGCGTTTAAATAACAAAGCTTCCTACATATCCGTAGCCCTTTTTCAAAGGTGCGTTTTCATCTTTGAAAAACTTAAACTTTTCACTGTTTGCAACATACATATGAGCAAGGCAAATTCCAACATCAATAAGGTTCATGCTTCCAAGTACTTTTGAAAAAATGCCTTTTTGCACACAATAGGTGTGAAAAGTGTTACCGCTTTGAACAAAATACCATGGTTGACTGTTGACACTTGACGGTGCAAGTCTGGCAGGTTCAAGGCGTTTGTTTTCTTTGAGTGCAATTTCGCACAAGGGTTTGCGCTTGAACTCTGAAACAGATGAGCGACAGCGCTCTCCCTTTGGATAGCCAAATGCCATCATAATCACATATTTCAGCTTGCCTTTTCTATCTTCTTTACTTTTGCCTATTCCAAGCCAGCAAACTCCGAGTTCAAGGCTTTGCAAATAGAGATCAAGCTGTTGGAAAATAAAACCCACATTTTCATACATGCCTTCTTTTTCTTCACTGTATATGGTAATCATCTGAGGAGTTTTCCATGGAAGAACACACTTAACGTCTTTTTTTGAAACAAAATCGGCAAATATCTCAATATCGTCATAAAGCGGTTTTATATTTGTGCAGAATTCTTTTATTTTATCCATGGTCTTGGCATCAATATTTTCGTCTGTAAAGCTTCTTGTGGATTTCCTTTTATAAATCATTTCTTCAAGGCTCATAAAAAACCTCCCTTTGACAAAAAATTATTTGAGTTTAATTGTCAATTTCAATTTATATAGTTTTATTTTTTAATAATTTTACCTTCAAAGCCGAGAGTCAGTTTTGCATTGAGGGTGTTTTTGGTTTTAGACTCGCTTGAAACATTTACGCCAAATTCCCCTTTGGGAGTTTTGATTTTGCCTTTGAAGGGCACTTCTTTTTCGTTTCCTGCAAAGTCAATAAGTTTTGCACACTTACCGTCAAATTCAAGATATTCTCCGCTTCTTAAGTTACATTCAAAAACAATTTTACCAAAGTCTGTTGTAACCGACGGGTTAACAATGACTTCTTCGATTCGTGAATAAGCTTTGATATCAGACATTTCAACACCCGAAACATCACCGCAACTTTCGACTGTAACAGAATTTGTTGAATGATAATGGTATGGGTCTCTGCCCACAAAATAGCTACCCGGGTAGGTGGGGTGGTCAGGATAGTCAAAGGGCAAATCAAGACGCTCGCCGTTGTGAGATTCTGCAAGAAGAAAATCTCTTTCTCCCTCAAAATCGGTGTCAATGTAGAACCGCAAAACACCTCTGTGGCTTGCACAGCCAAGAGTTATTGCAAGAGCTCCTTTTTTGCCGTTGCCTTTAACCGACACGGCAAGCACTCTGTTTTGCGACAAGTCGAGTGGCTTTTTGAATTTCTTCTTGATAATCTGATTGCAGACATTTGCCGTTTCGCTTGCTTTGAGTACATTTGAACCTTTTTTGCAAATTGACGACATACCTGCTTCAATACGGATAAAGGGAGTTTGAGCTTTAAAAGGATTCTCAAAGGTTACGGTGTTTCTTTGTGTATCCGAAAGATCATACAATTTCTTTGCACTAAAAACTTTTTCAACAAATTCAAAACCGTTTTCGGTTTCGGTGAGATGACAGTCATATTTTGAATTTTTGATTTTTTCGAGGTAGCTTTCGGAAAAATATTTTGACATACGAAGTGAATCGTATTTTCTGTATATGGCAATATTTCTCTGCATTGCAGGAAGCTTTTTGTAATTCTCATATTTCAAATCGTTATACACCATGCTGAAGTTGTTAACAAGTGAAATTTTCCCCATAGTTTCAACGTCGTTTGTGTGCTGATATTTAACGGTTTCGTTTTTTGAATCCTCATCTGTCGGATAAAAATCATACCAGCCCATTGTTGGAGCGGAATATCTGTCTATGTGAAGCTTATTGCTTTCGGCGTGTTGATTATTCCATAGTGTAAAACCTTGCTTGCAGGTGTCCCATGCACCGATTCTTCCTCTTGAAGTCCAAAGAATGGGGTAGTGACAAGAAGCTTCAAGAAGCGGCTCTTTTTTACAGTACTTCAATACTTCGCACACAAATGCCGCCATATAGTATTGTACCTCGCTTGGGTCGTCGCAGTGTTTTGAAATTCCGTCAAGAGCATCAAGATAAATTGAGCTGTAACCGCCTTCGTTGTATGCCTTTGCGGTTTCTCTTGCCACATGGAAGAAAAGCTCGGAGCCAATCACGGGGCAAAATCCTTGATAGTAACCATCAAGGTGATAAATTTTTGAACCCTCTCTGTATGATTTCGGAGTTGTTTTACAGCAGCCTCTGCGTTTAACCTTAAATCCGTTTGGTGCGTTTTCAAATTCTATGATTTCGTCACCAATCAGAACATATTCTGTGTTACGGGAGAAAAAGCCGAAATTGTCCGAAATGTTGGCTGTTGATTCAATGGTAGGCAAAAAGAGTGCATCTTCGCTCACGCCTTCCGAAAGGGTGTAGGTTCCCAAAATTCCTATCTGATTTTGCCATTTCGGAACCGACATAATGACTTCGGAATTGTAGTCTATGTAGTGAGAGTAGGTGTGAAGACCCGAAGATATTCCGTTTTCGGCAAGATATTTTACGGCGGTATCTTTAAAATCCTTTGCATCTTTGTAGTTTATATATGTAAAATCGCCCTGACAGAAATTACCGAACGCCTTGTGAAAATCAATCTGATTTACACCGAGACTTTTGTAGAAGGGCATGTTTTCTTTGAGATAATTAATTTCGGAATTCTCTTCAATAATACAGTTTTGAAAATTCACATCGGCATCACGTCCCCATGCTCCGCCGATTCGTGTGTAAAAACCGTTTTCTTTGTCAATTGTGTTGCATGCTGTTTTTAAAATGCCTTTAATTTTTTCGATGGGAGCTGCAACAAGAGCATATTTTGCTTTTGTATTTTCCATTTTGCAAAGAACCTCGGCTTTGGTTTCTTTTGCTTTGCAATCGGGGAAATAGCATGGGTTTGCCGGGTATGAGAGTGATATTCCGCAAGCCTTAATGCCTTTTTTATCTTCCATGTCATAGGCATATTTGGCATGTGCCATAACAAGCTTATATGCAGTTGTGGGAAGAGCGGATGTTATTTCAAAAGTGAAATAGTTGTCACATTCTGTTACCTCTACAAAAAAGTTGCCGGCTTTTGTTCTAACCGTGAGGATGTCGCCCACCAAAAACATAGCTGTGGGAACATGAACGGTTTCTTTGTCTTCATCAATAAAATAGAAAAAGCTTGTGTCTTCGGATTTTATTGACACATTTTTGACTTTGTCGATAATGTTTATAACCGATGCATCCTCAACTGAAATTTCATATCTTACAAAAAAATTTTCGAAAATAATTTTCTGACCTGCTTCAAAGATACTCATAAAGACTCCTCCGTATTAAATTTATAAAGAGATACATACATTATAACACATTTAATATCACTGCCGCAATAGAAAAAATAATACTTATCAGCTGTACTGTTGTGAATTTTTCTTTAAACACAAAAACAGATATAATTGTTGTAATCATCATTCCGACAGATGAAACAAAAACAGCTCTTACGGTTGCATCAACCAGAGTAAGCACATGGAGCATAATAATGCTCGAAACATTGCTTATTGCCGTACAAATAAAAATTGGTGCGTAGTGTTTGGGCTTCATTTTTTTCATGTCAAAAAGAATTGCTTTGCGGTCATTTGATATCATAATTATCAAAAAAACTATTGGCAAAATAATAATATTTGTCCAGAAACAAAAGCTTTCATTGGTTGTTGCTGCACAGCTTTGGGCGTAGAGTTTTGGTATTATTCCGCCGGCTCCTGCCGAAAAAAACATCGCTATGCAAATTCCAAGTCCCTTTTTGTCAACGGATGATGAAAAAAACAAAGGTACCCCAACAGCAATCAGCCTTGCGATAACGGAAAAATAAATGCTTGTTGTGAAATGAGTTTTCTGAATCAATTCTGCAATTAAAGGCACAATGACTGCACCTGCACCCGAGAAGACCGACATATATATGAGATTTGCTTTTTCATAAGCCTTCAGTGATATGATGACCGACACAAGACATGTAAATGCATATAGAGTTGAAAACAGCAGTGTGGAAGGGTTTAGCGGAACGTTGCCGCCGGACATAATGAAAAAATATATTGCCGCCAGCGGATGAGCAAGAAGAATATATATTGTTTTTGATGATTTGAAAGAAGCGGTTTTTGTGACATAATTTTTCGACATTACAGTTGAAATTCCTGCCATAAAACAGTTTAAAAGCATTAACAAATAACCCATAAGCTCACCTCAAAAGGTATTATAGTCACTTTAGATTGACTTTGCAAGAAATATGATATATAATTGTGGACAAATATTGATGTCGGGAGGCATTGTATGTTTTATTCCATAAACCCTGAAAGAGGCATATCCGATTATTATTGTTGCATAAGAACCGATGACATAAATCACTCGTTTCACGTTCACAGCCACTTTGAGTTTGTTTTTGTTTTGAGCGGAAACCTTACTGTGTCGGTTAGCGAGCACATCTTCACACTTGAAGAAAATTCGGTTGCCTTTATTATGCCATATGAAATTCACAGCTACCACACAAATTGTAAAAGCGATGTTTTCATCATTGCCTGTCCGCCTGAATACATCCCCGAATATAGACAGATTTTACGAGGAAAGGTTTTTGAACCGGGGTATACTGTTTTTTCAAATGCCCAACGTATTGTTATCGAGGAAATAGCTCAATCGGAATATGCCGATGATTTCAGAAAAAAAGCTTTGATATATTGTGCTCTTTCCGACTTTCTTGGACATTGCTGTCTTAAAGATGTTGATGTTTTTGAATATGATACATACCGCAAAGCCATTGTTTACATATCCGAGCATTATACTGAAAATATCAATCTCAAGAAAACCGCCTTTCATGCAGGCGTGACTCCGTCTCACCTGAGCCGTGTGCTGAACTCTGACGGTAAGCCGGGTTTTTCGGAAATAATAAATTCCATGAGAGCATATGCTTCAAAGCAAAAGCTTGAGCAGACATCACTCCCCATCAGTCAGATAGCCTACGAAACGGGTTTTGGAAGTATTCGTAACTTTAATCGCATTTTCAAAAAATTCTTTGGTTGCAATCCGTGTGATATGCGAAGATAAAAAATTTGTATAAAAAGATAACTTGTGATTTTTTGATGTTTAGATTATCTGTTAATTGACACAAAATGTATGCAGGGTTTATAATAAAGATATATTAAGAAAATTTTATGAGGAGTGAGTTTGATGATAAAAATTGCAATTGCAGGCTATGGCAACCTCGGCAGGGGTGTTGAGTGCAGTGTGGCTCAAAATTCCGATATGGAGCTTTTTGGGGTGTTTTCGAGAAGAGCGCCTGAAACAGTGAAGACTGTTTTTGATTCCACAAAAGTATATTCCATGAATGATATTTTAAAATATAAAGATGACATTGATGTTTTGGTTATCTGTGGCGGCAGTGCCACCGATTTGCCCGTTCAGACTCCCGAACTTGCAAAAAATTTCAATGTTATAGATAGTTTCGATACCCACGCAAAAATTCCCGAGCACTTTGCAAATGTTGATGCATCAGCAAAAGAATCGGGCAAAATTGCAATGATTTCCGTTGGGTGGGATCCGGGTATGTTTTCCCTCAACCGTCTCTACGGTGAGGCTGTTCTTCCCGACGGTAAGGACTACACCTTCTGGGGTAAGGGCGTCAGCCAGGGTCACTCCGATGCAATAAGACGCATAGACGGTGTTTTAGATGCACGTCAGTATACAATTCCCATAGAAAAAGCTCTTTCAGCTGTAAGAAGCGGTTTAAACCCCGAGCTTTCAACCCGTGAAAAACATCTCAGAGAATGTTTTGTTGTGGTTGAAGATGTAGCAGATAAGGCAAAAATTGAAAATGAGATAAAAACCATGCCCAACTATTTTGCCGATTATGATACAATTGTTCATTTCATTTCCATGGACGAAATGAAACGTGACCACAGCGGCATTCCCCATGGCGGTTTTGTTATCCGCAGTGGGAAAACAGGTGCAAATGGAGAGCATTCACATCTCATTGAATATAGCCTCAAGCTTGATTCCAATCCCGAGTTCACAGCTTCCGTGCTTGTTTGCTATGCAAGAGCGGCATATCGCATGAACAAAGAGGGCATGAGCGGTTGCAAAACAGTGTTTGATGTTGCACCGGCATATCTCAGTGCAAAGACTCCCGATGAATTGAGAGCTCATTTACTTTAAACAAATTGACCGGACATGATTTTTCATGTTCGGTTTTTGTATATAATACAGACTTGAATTTTATTTGTCGCTTTTCGAGCGACCCGGTTAATAAATTTTGTGATACAATAAGCATGAAAGGAGAGATGACAAAATGAAAATAGAAAATAAAAAATTTGATGAGGCAATTGTGTTTGCCACAAAAATGCACTCCGGTCAGCTTCGAAAAGGAACGGATATTCCATATATTGTTCATCCGCTGGAGGTAATGGGAATACTCTGTAGCATGAAAGCCGATGAAAATCTCATGATTGCAGGGGTTTTGCATGACATTGTTGAAGATACCGAAGCAACATTGGATGATATCCGAAAGAGTTTTGGTGAAGATGTGACAATGCTTGTTGCATCCAACTCAGAGGATAAATCAAAAACATGGCAGGAACGAAAATCTCACACAATTACGGAGCTTGAAAAGGCGGATAAAAGAGTCAAAATGCTTATTATGGCAGACAAGCTTTCCAATTTGCGAAGCATTGCACGGGATTACAAAGACATCGGTGACAAGCTCTTGGAGAGATTCAATGCTCCAAAGGAAAAACAGGCGTGGTATTACGGCGGTGTGCAGGATGCTTTGTATGACATGCAGTTTTGCAAGGAATGCGAAGGGGCATATTGGGAGTTTGTAGGGCTGTATAAGGATGTATTTGTAAAATATTTGTATGATGCCCGAAATGAGATTATATATCAGCTTTGTGATGACGGCACGGCATTTCGCATGAAAAAGGGAAGCCCTGCATGGGAAAGCCTTGAAAACTACATTCCCAAAGCTATTGCCGAAGAAATTGTCAAAGATGAAAATCATCAATTCTTCAGCGCAAGTCACGTTTTTGATAATACTGTGATGCTTTCGCGGTGGGAAGCCGAACACATGGAAGATGAATGGAATATGAATTATTGGGGCAAGGTGAACCGTGACGGAAAAGACGGGAAATATAAATCTTGCTGATGCGGTAAATTGGAGTTTGGCGGGGAGTTTAACACAAGGACGAAAGGCTCCCCTGCCTAAGGGGAGCTGGCAGTGAGCATAGCGAAACTGACTGAGGGGTATTATTGAAACCATTGATATTCCTGCGTTTCGTACCCCTCCGTCTTTGCCTTACGGCAAATCCA
>JAFQHQ010000117.1 GCA_017397885.1 Clostridia bacterium
CCTTCCGCTGCCGGTGGCAGATGAAGGAAGGCGTGGAGAATCGCCGCGGTCGAAAGTAAAGCGTGTGCCCCTTGTGGGTGCATGCTTTATTTCGGGCACCGCAAGTGTCAACGCATGCGATGGTGCCTAAGCACCATCGAGAAATTGATGTTTTTATGTAAGTTGAAAAGAATCAAATTAAAATTCAAGCCCGGCACGGGGAGCCAAAACAAAAATCCTGTCGAAAGATAGGATTTTTTGTTTTGTATTATTCATTTTTCATTATTCAATATTCATCATTCATTAGGTTCGACAGGATTTTTTAATGAATATTGAATGATGAAGCCGCTTCGCTAATGAATAATTATAATTATTGTAGTTTTGTTTAGGCAAGATACTGATTTTAATTCCCTCGAATTCGGGGGATTATATGTTGCATCTAAACCATTCGACTCTTCCATAGAAACCGAATGATTCAGATGACAATCTAGGTCATTCGGTTTATCTTTTGACAATTTGTGATTATTATGATATAATATTTTCGAGGTGGTATAATATGGATTTTATTAAATTTGTTGAACAAATCCCCAATATTACAATAGCAAAACGAGTTGCATCAGCTTATGTTGCCGATTACAGACGATTAGAACTTGATGAAATTAAAGATTTTTTAAAGAAAACGGCTAAACAATATACCTCTTTTGAAAATATTAGTAATAGATTAGAAGAAATTAAACTTGATTCAAATCGTGCAGTAAGGATTATTGCACCAATTTTATTGCGTGATTATTTGTTAAATCAAGATGATTTTATTTCATCTACCAAAGATACTGACTCTGCGGTTTTAAACTATGAAAAATCTATTGTTGATGAATCAAACAATTTTGATGAAAGCAAGATATCAAAAGATTTTGCATTGTTTAAGCATATGATAGATGCTGCATGGGCACACAATGACGATATTTCTGTTGATGAGAAAAATCTGTTGGAAACATTAAGAAAATATCTTTCAATTTCTATTAAAGAGTTTCATATGCTTGAAGCTAAATCAGGAAGATTCCCGATGCCTGAAAATGCTTTACATACCTATGATGATATAGAAGACGCAAGAAAAGTATTACAGTCAAAGGGTTTAATTGTGGCGATAAAGAACTCTGATGGAGTTATGTGTGATATGATACCTGATGATATAGCTCAATGTATTAGAAAATATTATAATATTGAAATACGAGCATACGGTTATGAGAAACTTGTTGATTGTGTAATTAAGAAAACAAAAAAACAGTATCTTATTGATATCGTAAATAAAGCAAGTCAATATTTTTCAAAGGCTAAAATTGAAATATCAAATAATCCTACTGTAAACGAATTAAAAGACATTATCTTGAAATCTATACAACCTTCTAATTTAATTGGTGGATTTTCACCCAGAGATGGTCTTGATGTCACAATGTTGTCTGCGTGGTGCGGTGATATAGGGCTAAATGTATCGGGCAATAAAGTTGCGTTAATTGATAGAATTCTCGAATACTATGATTCAATGAGAAGAATAGAAATTAAAACTGAAGATGAAAGGGAAAAACTTATTGCATTTTATAATCAACTTGCAAATAGAGATTTGAAAAATTTGAGAGCAAATAATATTATTGAAAAAGATTTACAATGTGAACATTTATTTGAAGATGCAACGAATTATTTGTTTGAAAAAATGTTATTAAATAAGCCGTTGACTTTGACTGGTTCAGAACATCCGGATGGGAAATTGTCCTTTAAAGATAAGTATATCATGTGGGATAATAAATCAAAGGAAACAGCGGTGAATTTAAAAGATCACATTCAGCAGTTTGAAAGATACATAAAAACATCAGATAAAGATGTAACTGTGTTTATGGTAATTGCCCCTGATTTTACACCTCAAAGCGTACAAGAATGTGTTGATTTTTCTTTGAACAATGACACACAAATTCTATTGATTACTGCTGAGGAATTAAAGACAGTGGCAGAAACCTGGACAAAGAAACATCCTGGGGAAATATTTAATTTAGGGTATTTCAAACAGAATGGTAGATTTGATATAAAACTACTAAATTTATGAGAAGAGAAGAGTGGCATCTAAACCATTCGGCTCTTCCAAAAAAGTAGACCACAATGTGTGGTCTATTTTTTTTTGACTGCTCATGCATGGCATGAGCAAGAGGCATCATGATTAATAGTCTTAGTTTTCTTCCGATTGAGCTACGAAGTCGGGAGTTCTCCACGCCTTCCGCTGCCGGTGACAGATGAAGGAAGGCGCGGAGAATCGCCGCGGTCGAAAGTAAAGCGTTGACACTTGCGGGTGCATGCTTTATTTCGGGCACCGCAAGTGTCAACGCATGCGATGGTGCCTAGGAGCCATCGTAAAATTGGTGGTTTATACTATGATTTATGTTAATGCTTACGCCCCGAGGTATGAATCTTATATGTTTTTTGTGCAAGAAATTGGATGAAGCCACATATCGAAATCAGTTGTTAGCTGTTATGATAACGGTAATGGGCGGATTATTGGGTCTGTTTAAAAAGTCATGTGACAAAACGGTATATTTTTTGTGATCAATTTTTGAAAGAAAACCCATAACAGCATTTTTTTCTTCGGTGCCGGAATTTTTTCCATAGTATACGGTTACGGAAACAAAGCCGTCATCAGACAGTAGTTCCAAAGATTTTTCTATGGCAACGGTTGTTGTTTCGGCTTTTGTGTGAATGCTGTGATCGCTTCCGGGAAGATAACCCAGGTTAAATATGACGGCATTTACTTTGTCTTTTACATACAAATCCATGTTAGAATGGGAATCTAAAATTATCTCCGCATTGGAGATTTTGTTTTGTTCGAGCAGTTTTTTTGTTGATTTAACAGCCGTTTCCTGAATGTCAAAAGCAAAAACCTTCCCGTCTTTACCCACGGATTTACATAGTTTCATAGTGTCATTGCCGTTGCCTGCCGTAGCATCAATGGCAACAGAGCCCGGTTTTATGTATGTTTCAATAAAATAGTCGGTAATGTTTTGTGGTTGAATCATGATTTTTCTCCTTGCGATATAAGCCTTAACATCCAACACTGAAGATGCTTCAAACGAAATTTTTTATTGCCGTATTCAGTGTTAGTGGGGTTATTATACTATATTATTGTCGGTTTTTCAAGGGGTATGGATACAAAGGAATATGAACGCAACGTGTTTCATATAATAAAATTGTGTTACAAACAATTGTTCTACTTGACAACGGCGTTCAATTGTTATATTATATAATTAAGTTTACATTGAATTATTAGGATAAAAGGAGATGCAATTATGTTTTGTAAAAACTGCGGTAATAACATAGCCGACGGACAAGTTTTTTGTCCTGTTTGCGGAACCCGTGCAGAAGAAGCGGCAGCACCTGCCGATAATGCCGGCTTTCAACCTGCGTCAAACGGTTTCTCGGCCCCTTCCGATCTTGGCGAAAATGATGGAGCATTTGGAGGTCAGGTGAACGAAGTTCCTTCACAGGAACCTGCATTTCAGCAGGCTCAACCTTCCTATGAAGCACCTGCTCAGCAGCCTGTAATGCAACAGCAAGCACCGCAGGAGGCTTATCAAAATGTTGAGTCACCTGCATTTCATAGTGAACAGCAGGATTCGGCAAATTTTGGTACATATCCCGATTTTGTTGGTGGTGTAGCTCCTGCACCTGTTCCTGTTAAGAAAAAATCTAATAAAATGAAAATCATTTTTTCATCAATTGCAATTGTTCTTGTAATTACAATTGTTGCAGGCGTAATTTTCTGGGATGATATAGCCTTTAAATTTGCTTCCGATGAAGAAAGATTCCAGACAGTTCAGTCGGGTTCTGTTGAAAAACTTGCAGGCTCGGTTGCGGGCACAGTGGGCGTTGTTGAAGATTTTTCCGAACTTCTCACAGCACTTGGCAATGGCGGTCAAATCAGCAAAGACAACTTCTTCATGGGCATGAACGGTGCCGGTATTGTAGTGAGCCTTGGTGAAGATCTCAAGAGCGAGATGGCGGGAGATGCAGCTTTTGCTATTGATTGGCTCGACTCGGCAGGTATTAACGGAGAGCTTGTTGTAGATACAAATGCTGTTGGTATTAATTATGGTGTTAGTCTTAACTCGGTTGACATTGCAACAGCTCAGTGTGCAATTGAAACAGAATCCGGTGATGTGTATTTTACATCTCCCGAAGTGTTTGAAAAATCAATTAAAGTTGAAAATGTTGTTGATATGAGCGAACTTAGCGGTGTTGCAAGAGAACTTGAACCCGTTATGCAGATGTTTGCGGCAATGCCCGATGAAAAGGTTATTGAATCTTTGATTGTTGCATATACAAACTGTGTTGTGTCATCACTTGACGGTGTTAAAGAAGGCTCCGAAACAGTTCAGGTTAACGGTGTTTCTCAGAAGCAGACTGTATATACAGTTAAAATTAATGAAGATGATATAATTAACATCTGCAAGGCTGTTTTGAAAAAAGCTCAGAATGATGAAAAGTTTAAAAAGGTTCTTATAGATTTAGTCAAAGTATCTCTTTCCGCCGGATATGAAGGTGGCGACGAAGATATGTATGAAGATACAATTAAAGAATTCGAAGAGAACTATGATATGGGTATTGAACAAGCAATCATGATGCTCAGCTCACCTCAGATCAGAGAAGAATTGCCCGAATTTGACATTGATTTCAAACTCTATGCAATGGACAGAGAAGCAACAGGCTTCTCCATCAGTGCAGAAGATTTTGAATTCTCATACAAAAATGTTGAGTCCGGAAGCAAGGTTGCAACAGAATTTATGATTGAAACTCCCGACGGTGGTTTTGGTTTCTCAGGAAACGGAACCAAAAAAGGCGGAAAAGTTGACGGAACATATGCAATCAGCTTTGATGACGGTTCAATTGGCGGAGATCTTGTTCAGATCACAACCAAGGCTCTTGATACCGAAAAGCTTTTCGAAGGCGATCTCGTTGGCACAATCAACATTGCTTTTGGCGAAGATGTTAAAATGATGGGCTCAATGCTTGGTGATTTGGCGAACTTTGTGGACTATAACATTTCTCTTACCGGCAAAGCCGAAGGCAAAAACGGTCATAGCTTCGATGTTTCACTTAATAACGGTGATGAGCTTTATGTTGGTTTGAAGATTACAACTAAGAAAGACAAGAATCAAAAGGTTAACATTCCCAAAGAAGGCGAATATGTAGTAATTGAAGATGAGTATGATTTTGAAGAGGTTGCTCAGTCTATTGCTAACTTTGATGGTTTATTCGATAAACTTGAAGAAGCAGGATTGCCTTCAATGTTTGTAAATTACATGGAAGAAGAAGTTGAAAGAGCAATGGGTTATTAATAACCGATAAGGTAATTATATTGCTGATAAACTTAAAGGGGACATTTGAATGTCCCCTTTATTTATAACGGGAGATTTTTATGGAAGTAAGAAAAATCAAAAAATCCTACGGAAGAAAACAAGTTCTTCTTGATGTGAGCTTTAAGGCTCAAAAAGGACAGTGCATAGGAATACTTGGCGGAAACGGAAGTGGAAAGTCAACACTTTTAAGTATTCTTGCGGGGGTTCAACGCTGTGGAGGCGGAGAGTTTTTGTACGAGGAAACCAACATGCTCAAAAACAGCTCCCTGCGTGTAAAAAAGGTTGGTTATGTGCCTCAAAGCACCCCTCTTTTGGAAGAACTCACCGCCTATGATAACCTACGTTTGTGGTATGAAAAGGATGACATGAAAAACGAGCTTGCCACCGGTGTGCTTGCAATGCTTGGAATAAATGAGTTTCTCAAAATACCTGTCAAAAAGATGTCCGGTGGAATGAAAAAAAGACTTTCCATTGGTTGTGCGGTTGCTCACAGACCCGAAATACTTCTTCTTGATGAGCCCAGTGCTGCTCTTGATTTGCTATGCAAGGAGCGGATTTACAACTATATGAAAGATTTTAAAAATCTTGGAGGAACAGTTATTCTTGCAACTCACGATTTGCAGGAACTTCCTCTTTGTGATGAACTTTACATTTTGAAAAACGGAGTCCTCACTCCATACACTTTTGACGGGAATATTCACAGATTGGCAGGAAGCTTATGAGTATGCGAAAAAAATATTTTTCTTTGCAGTTAAAAAGAAATATAAAGCTTTACCCCACTATTTTAATTGTTACGGTTATAACCATGTGTGTACTTGCGCTTGGGGTGTATCTCATTGTTTCGGAAACAATAGGAACTGAAGACAATCAAAAAATACGTGTGGGTGTTGTGGGTAATCTTGAAGATACCACACTTGGAGTGGGTATTGAAGCCATAAAAAACATTGACAGTTCCAGATTTACCATAGAAATCCGGGAAATGAGCCGTAAGGAAGCTGAAAAAGCTTTGCTTAACGGCGAAATTCACGGATTTATGGATATTCCCGACGGTTTTATTGAAGGAGTTATGCGTGGTGACAATTATCCGGCAACATATGTGGTAAAAAAGGGCGCAATGAATTTTGGGTCAATCATCACCGGTGAAATTGCTGATGCAGTGTCTGACTGGGTAATAAAAAGTCAAAGCAGCATTTACAGTATGCACAGCCTGGCAAGAGACCATGGTATAACCAAGGGGATGGGTGCCAAAAACCGTCAGCTGAACATGGAATACATTGGTCTTGTGCTAAGCAGGGACGAAATTTATAACATTGAAACCACCGGTGTTGCCGATGATTTGGGGATTGGTGCATACTATTTGTGTGCTTTGATTGTTCTCATGCTCATGTTTTGGGGCATATCGTGTTTCAGTATTTTTGCTTCGAAAGACATGCCGCTTTCAAAGTTGTTGGCATCGAGAGGCATAAGGCCTATGCATCAGGTTTTTTGTGAGTTTTTGTCCTTTGGGGCAATAACCATGATTACCGTTGCGATTTTTGCGGCGGTGTTTTCGATAGTTTTATCAAATGTTAACATCGTCGGCATAGAAGAAATCGGTACACCGGGAGTTTTTGACGTTATTGTTTTTGTATTGAAAATGCTTATTCCGGTAATGATGATTTGTTCCATGCATGTGTTTGTATATGAAGCAGTTCCAAACAGTGTCGGTGCTGTGCTGTTGCAGTTTCTTATATCCGTCGGACTGGGATATCTTTGCGGATGTTTTTATCCGAACTATTTCTTCCCGGAAAGCATTCAGAATATGGCATCATATTTGCCGACGGGATTAGGATTCTCGTATTTGAGGAAATGCCTTTCAGATTCGGACACAACAAAGGAACTCATTATCATGTGTGCATATTGTATCGCTTTTGTAACAGGTTCGGGATTTTTGAGAAAATATAAAGTGACGGGAGACAGTCAATGAGTATAATTAAAAAAATATGTATATGGTTATACATGCTTACGAAAAAGCTGTTTCATCGCTGGAGTTTTCTTGTTCTACTTGCACTTATTCCGGTGATTATTCCGCTTTTGGGTGGTGTTTTGTCTGATGAGGGCGGAATTGTAAAAATTGCTCTTTGTGCAGAATCCGATTCGGATGAGGTTGCTCATTCGGTTATCAATACGCTCATATCTGAAGATTCGGTTATCAAATATGAGATTTTTGATAACCGTGAGGAAGCGGTGCGGGCAGTTGAACAGCAAAAATGTGATGCTGCATGGATTTTTGATGCAAAGTTTAAAGAGAGAATGAATGCTTATGTTGACAAAGAAAGCATAAAACCTTTTATGCAGATTGTTGAACGTGAAGACACCATTTCTCTTATGCTTGCAAGAGAAAAACTTTTTGGCAGTCTCTATACAAACATTTCCTACAAAATTTTTGACAATTTTGTGAGTAATGAACTTTTGCCCGATAAAAATCTGAGCGATGAAACCATAAAAAAATATTTTGATGCGGAAAAACAGAATGTAAATCTTATTGAAATAAAGATGATCGGTTCGGATAAGGTTTTGAATATTTCTGACTCCAACTATCTGAAAACTCCGCTTCGGGGACTTTTGTCACTTCTTATTATGCTTTGCGGATTTGCGGCAGCAGGGTTTTTTATGAAGGAACGTCTGGACGGAATGTATGACTGGCTCAGTCCGAAATCAAAAATCATACCTGCTTTCGGGTCGTGCTTTGCAGCAGTTTTTGTATCAGCACTTGTGGTTTTTGCGTCGCTTTATGCCGGGGGACTGAATGTTGATTTTGTTACAGAGTTTTGTTCAATGCTCGTATACATTTTTGCGACAACATCCTTTTGTGTTTTTCTCACGGCGTGTTTCAGAAGTTTTGTCAAATTCGGACCCTTCATACCGTTTTTGATGATTATAATGCTGGTTCTGTGCCCCATATTTTTCTCGTTCCGCTTTTTGCACGGAATACAGCTTCTCATTCCGGCATATTATTATCTGATGTCGGTATATAGTTTTGAATATGTGTGGTATATGGCGATATATTCGGTTGTAACAATGATTGTTTCTTATGCATTGTACACTCTTCGTAGCCTTAGTGGTAAATGTTGACGACAATTTTGAAATATAAATTTGGCTTGGCAGTCTGTTGCGTTTGGCATCGGGCGAAGAGTTGCTTATCGCAAAATAATTTATAAAAAAACCATCCCTCCGGAGAATTATGTGAAATCTCGGAGAGATGGTTTTTTGAGGTAGTTGGAATTTTAGAAATTGTTTTTTTCTATGATATTTGCAACAAGACATGTATAATCTTCGCACAACTGCTTTGTTTCGGCTTCAACCATAACACGTACAACAGGTTCTGTACCGCTTTTTCGAAGAAGAATTCTTCCGTTGTTGCCAAGCTTGTCGGCAATTGTTTTTGCCGCTTCCTGAACTTCGGGGTTGTTTATGGCGGCATCCTTGTCTTTTACCTTGATATTTCTTGTTAATTGCGGATAGATTTCAAAATCTTCGCACAAAGCCGATGCCTGACGTTTACTTTCGATGAGAACTTCCATAATTTTTATGGCAGTAATCAGTCCGTCACCGGTGGAAGCAAATTTTGAAAAAATGATGTGCCCCGATTCTTCTCCGCCGAGGCAGTATCCGCCTTCGGTCATAGCTTCATAAACAAAACGGTCACCAACGTCGGTTTTTACATAATTTATGCCCGATTTTTCAAGTGCCTTGAACAGTCCCAGGTTTGACATAACAGTTGCCGCAACGGTGTTTTTTTCGAGGCTGTCATTCTTTTTCAGGTGTTTGGCACAAAAATACATGATGTGATCTCCGGTGAGAATGTTCCCTTTTTCATCAACGGCAAGGCAACGGTCTGCATCGCCGTCAAAGGCAAACCCGATATCAAGTTTTTTATCCTTTACAAGGTTGCAGAGGTTATCTATGTGTGTTGAACCGCAATCAAGATTTATGTTGAGACCGTCGGGTGTATTGCCGATTACATATGTGTCTGCACCGAGTGTGTCGAAAATGTTTTTGGCAAGCATCCATGTGCTTCCGTTTGAAGCATCAAGTCCGATTTTAATGTTTTTGTACGAATGTTTTGCAAGAGATATGATGTATCCGGTATAGCGGTTTCTGCCTGCCACATAGTCAACACTTCTTCCGATATTCTCACCCACTGCGAGGGGGGCTTCGGGAAGCAGACCGTCAATATATTTTTCAATATCGTCGGTTATGGCTTCCGACATTTTTTCGCCCTTTGAATTTATAAGCTTTATTCCGTTGTCGAAATATGGATTGTGGCTTGCGGAAATCATGATACCGCAGTCAAAGTCTTCGGTTCTTACAACATATGCCACCGATGGGGTTGTGGTTACGTGTAAAAGATATGCATCGGCTCCGCTGGCCGTGAGCCCTGCGGCAAGGGCATATTCAAACATGTAACTGGAGCGGCGTGTGTCTTTGCCGATTACAATTTTGCATTTGTGCTCTTTTCCGTAATACCAGCCCAAATATCTTCCGATTTTAAACGCATGGTCAACGGTGAGGCTTTTATTTGCTTCACCTCTGAAACCGTCTGTTCCGAAATATTTACCCATAATATATTCTCCTTAAAAATTACTATTCTTTAATAACAATATTATCTTCCGATTTGAAAATAGAGTTTTCCTTTACAAATCCGCGGACTCTTGAAAGGGGATACACAGTGGAATTTTTGCCGATGACCGTTCCCGGGCAGAGAACACTGTTGCATCCGACTTCAACATTGTCGCCAATCATTGCACCAAATTTTTTGAGACCCGTCTCAATTTTTTCGGTTCCTTTTTTCACTGTTACAAGGGTTTTGTCGCTTTTTACATTCGATGTGACGGCACCTGCACCAAGGTGGGATTTATATCCCAAAACAGAATCGCCAACATAGTTGAAATGGGGGATTTGAACGTTGTCAAAGATAATGCTGTTTTTCATCTCGGTTGAATTGCCGACAACACAGTTGTTACCCACAAGTGCACTGCCGCGAATAAATGCACAATGACGAATTTCACTGTTTTCGCCTATTATACACGGAGCTCCGATGTGCGCAGAGGGAGCCACGGTTGCGCTTTTAGCAATCCACACATTTTCGGCAATTTCGTCATATTTTTCTTTTGGCAAACACTTTCCGAGAGAAATAATTATTTCTTTTATGCCCGAAAGTGCTTCCCAGGGATATTCAAATTTTTCAAGATAATCTTTTGCAATGGTGTGATTAAGGTCATATAAATCACAAATTTTCATTCTATCGCCTCTTTTTGGAAAATAGTGCAAAATTTTGGTGTCATAGTGCAATGATAACATATTTTGGAACAGATTGCAATAGGTAAATGCATTATTTTATTGTTTAAATTATTGCATTATATATTTTATATTTTATCTCTTGTCGGGAGAGAGTATTCGAAAAAACAAAAATTTTAAAAATCTTTTTATAAAACTTTTGTTTTCAGTTTCGCATGGCGGAGAACAAAATCCGGATTTAAAAAATCAGCAAAAACTTTTGACTTTTGCTGCTCGAATTTTTGATGACAGTATTCAGAATTTTTATGATTAACAGAGCCTCCGAGGATTCACGCTCCCCGGAGGCTTTGCTGTTTATGATTATATTCGGGATTTTTTTCTCAATCTCATAAATACAGGAATTGATGCAAGGGGGAAAAGCATTGCCAAAAGCATTCCTATTTTCATGCCAAGCTGTTCGGGCGCAATTCCAAGGTTTGCCGCAAAGCTTATGACAGAAGGCATTTCCATGGCAAAGTCCGTTACAAGTCCCACGAGCTGTGGGGCAACCGATGCGCCAAAATCTCCTCCTGCTGCCATGAAGGCATAGATGAACACTCCTGCCGTGGGAAATCGTTCCGATGCCACAATGAGGCTTCCGGGCCATAGCATTGATGTGCAAAAACCGGTGAAAGCACAAGCGATAAGACCAACAACTGCAATGTTTGAAATTACCGAAACAAAGTAGCAGAGGCTTGCACCGATTGCGCCCAAAAGCAAAACTTTGCAGATGTTTTTGCCGTATTTGGCATAGAGACTTCTTCCGAGACCAAGCATAACTGCAAAGAGAGCAACACCAAAGATATCACCCCATACTTTTGGAATGCCAAGTGCTTTTTCAAGATAGCTTGAGCTCCACTGAGCCATGGTGCATTCGGCGGCGCCTCCGAAAAAAATTGCGGCAACGCACAACCACACTCCACCTTTTTTGAGAAATTCCAAAACACCCGATGCCTTTTCGGGAGTATCCATTTTGGGTATTTTTGCTCCGGTGAAAAGTATGGTGGAACAAAGCGGTATGAGCATGAATATGAGCGTGAGCCACTGCCAATATTTTGCGCCGACAAAGAGAATGAACAATGTGCAGATTGCAATTACAAAAACAACGCCCCATGCATAAAATGAGTGGAGCTTACTCATTTCTCTTTCGGGGTTTTCGGATGGAATTGCGGCAATAAGCGGACTAATGAGCACTTCGGCAAATCCGCCCGATGACGAAAAAATAACCGTTCCCACCAAAAGTCCCCAATACACATGCCCCGGGAAAATCCATGGCCATACGGCATAGATAAAAAGCCCCGAAAATGTGAGTATGGGCATTAGCTTCACGGCTTTTTCCATGTTGAACTTGTGGGAGAAAAACGAAAATATCAAATCAACAATGAGCTGTGTGAAAAAGTTAATTAAAATAAGCAGTCCCAAAAGGGAATAGGATATGCCGTATAGCGAACGGAATGTCAAAAACAAAATCGGTGGCAGGTTTGCCACAATTGACATTGAGATGTTCGCCGCATAGCAGGCATATTTTGCACGGGTGTATTTTGTGTTCATGTTTAAGTCCCTTTCTTTGTTAAATTGGAATTTGTCGAGTAGTTGTATTGAAATCAATTGGAGTAACCTTCTATAATCACGCAGTTCTTTTCAAAGAAATTTCTATAATATCTGTTTCTTTGTCCGACCGCCTTCGACTACGTCACTCAGACGTCGGCGAAGGCTAAATCCGAATCCTCGCAGCGTAAAATGATGGATTCGGTTTTTCGAAGTCGAAACGGATATTATAGAAAACGAACTGCTACAATTATATAAAGTTCCTCCAATTGATTTCGCAAATTTGTGCCTCACTAAAATGTTTGAAGGTGGCACAAACTCGGCAAAATCGACCACGGGGCATTTTCAGAAACCAGTCATACGAACGGTTTCGAAAATTTGATGTCACGCCGAAAATTTTGGCGTAAATCAGTTTCCTTAAATAGCCAAAATTAGCGAGCACGCATCTGGTTGATGCGGTGCGGAGCGGTTCGTGTGGGACATTAAATTTTCGAAATTCGCTTACGAAAGTTCGTATGTGTTTTCGGGAAATGCCCCGTGGTTGATTTTCATTATTATTTTTCAACCATCCCGATAAACTCAAATTTGAAATACAAACATATAGCCGAAATATACAGTTATCCAACTGCATATTTCGGCTAATGTACGATATAAAATTAAATATATACAGCCTGAAATGACAAAATAAAAGTCACACTCTTTCGTGGAATGTTCTCGAAATAACTTCAAGCTGTTGTTCCTTTGAAAGTCTGTGGAAGTTTACGGCATATCCCGAAACCCTTATGGTGAGCATGGGATATTTGTCGGGGTTTTCATAAGCTTCAATGAGCATTTCACGGTTGAGAACATTTACATTAAGATGCTGTGCACCTTGAGCAAAGTAACCGTCGAGAATGTTTACAAGGTTCGAAATTCTCGTTTCTTCATTTTTGCCGAGCGCATCGGGAACAATGGAGAATGTGTTTGAAACACCGTCCTGGCAAACATCTTTGTAGGGGATTTTTGCAACGGAGTTAAGTGATGCAAGAGCACCGGATTTGTCTCTGCCGTGCATGGGGTTTGCACCCGGGGCAAGAGGTTCGCCAAGCTTTCTTCCATCGGGTGTTGAACCTGTTTTTTTGCCATACATAACATTGCTTGTTATGGTGAGTGCCGAGAGGGTGTGTTTTGCATTGCGGTAGAGTTTGTGAGTTTTAAGCTCGGAACTGAATTTTTTCACAATGTCCACAGCCAGAGTGTCAACACGGTCATCGTCATTGCCATATTTGGGGAAATCGCCCTCGGTTATGTAATCTATCGCAATTCCGTCTTCATTGCGGACGGGTTTTACTTTTGCAAATTTAATTGCCGAAAGGCTGTCTGCGGCAACAGAGAGACCTGCAATGCCAAATGCCATGAGCTTTTCGGGATCAGTGTCGTGAAGAGCAAGCTGGCTTGCCTCGTAGGCATATTTGTCGTGCATATAGTGAATGATGTTGTTGGCTTTAACATACATTCCCGCAACATATTCAAGCACTTTTTCATAGTTTGCCCAAACCTTGTCAAAATCCAAAACTTCGTCGGTAATGGGTTCGATGCCGGGAACAACAAGCTTTTGAGAATTTTCATCCACACCGCCGTTAATTGCATAGAGAAGACTTTTTGCAATGTTGCATCTTGCACCGAAGAACTGCATCTGTTTGCCCATTCCCATGGCAGACACACAACATGCAATGGCATAGTCATCACCGTAGAGCGGGCGCATTGCGGTGTCACTTTCATATTGAATGGAGTCGGTTTTGATTGAAATTTCCGCACAGTATTTTTTAAAGTTTTCGGGAAGATTTTCATCCCACAAAACCGTGAGGTTTGGTTCGGGTGAAGAACCAAGGTTAATGAGAGTGTGCAGATAGCGGAATGAGTTTTTGGTAACAAGGGGTCTGCCGTCGAGGCTGATTCCGCCAACAGATTCGGTTACCCATGTGGGGTCGCCGCCAAAAAGCTCGTTATATTCGGGGGTTCTCAAATGTCTTATGAGACGAAGCTTTATGATGAGCTGATCAACAAGCTCTTGTGCTTCATCTTCGGTTATGATGCCTGCTTCAAGGTCGCGCTGAATGTATATGTCAAGAAATGTTGAAGTTCTGCCTATGGAAGTTGCGGCACCGTTGTTTTCTTTTGTGCCTGCAAGGTAGGCAATGTAGAGAGCCTGAACGGCTTCCTTTGCAGAAACTGCCGGTTTTCTTATGTCAACACCATAGGTATCTGCCATCTGTGCTATTTCACCGAGAGCTTTAATTTGCATTGAAATTTCTTCACGCAGTCTTATGGTGCTGTCGGTCATTTCGCCTTCAAGCTTTTTCATGTCCTGTTTTTTGTCTTCAACGAGGCGGTCAATACCGTAAAGGGCAACTCGTCTGTAGTCACCAATAATTCTTCCTCTGCCGTAGGCATCGGGAAGACCGGTTAAGAGACCTGCACTTCTTGCGGCTCTTACCTCGGATGGATATGCATCAAAAACGCCCTGGTTGTGGGTTTTGCGATATTGAGCAAAGTGAGAATGAATGTCGGCATTAAGAGTGTAGCCGTATTTATCAAGGCATTGCTCTGCCATTCTAAGACCTCCGTAGAGGTTTACCATGCGTTTCAAAGGAGCATCCGTCTGGAGACCGGCAATGACTTCGTTGTCTTTGTCGATGTAACCGGGAGCAAAATTGCAAATGCCGGAAACTCTCTCTGTCTCAACGTCTAAAACGCCGCCTTTTTTTCTTTCTTCGGCAAGAAGTTCAACACATCTGTCCCACACCTTCTGTGTTTTTGCGGTTGGTGATGCGAGGAATGATGAATCTCCCTCATAAAGGGTGTAGTTTTTTTGTATAAAATCGCGGACATTAATTTCGGTTTCCCATAATCCGCCAACAAAATCTTTTCTTTTGTTCTCCATAATGTTATCTCCTTTCGTAGTCTTTAAAATGTTTTTCCCAAAGTTCATCGGTTCTTTTCTTGTCCATTGCAGGGACGTCTGAAAGTTCAATTTCGAGATTAAGCGTCTTGTATTTGTGTTCTCCGAGTTTGTGATATGGCAAAAGCTCAACCGAGTGTGCGTGGGGAATGTGTTTTTTAATGTAGTTTTTCAGGGATTGCATATATTCATCACTGTCGTTTATGCCCGGAATAACAACCTGACGAACAACAGTGGGGATTTCAAGTTTAGACAAAACCTTTGTGAATTCTTGTATTTCGGCAATCTCGGCACGGCACATTTTTTTGTAGCCTGCCTCGTCGGTTGCCTTTACATCATAAAGCACAAGGTCGCAAAGGGAAAGAATTTCTTCGTAGCCTCCAACTCCTGCACCGCAAGTGTCGAGACAGGTGTGAATGCCATTTTCTTTGCACTTTTGAAGCATTTCCGTGAGAAACTCTTTTTGCAAAAGGGGCTCGCCGCCCGAAAATGTAACTCCGCCGCCGCTTCGTTCAAAATAGGGACGGAAACGAATGATTTTTTTCATCAGGTCCTCCGATGAGATAAGCTCTCCTCCATTTGAATCCCAACTGTCGGGATTGTGGCAAAAAAGACATCGTAGCGGACAACCTTTGAAAAATATTACGGTTCTAATTCCGGGACCGTCAACCAGTCCCATGGATTCGACCGACAGTATTCTGCCTTTTTTCATGATAACCTCCGTAAATATTTCGGGGGCAATTGCGATGACATGAGTCAAAAAAACGGCCACCCGGACAAGTTTCGCCCAGACGGTCGGCACATTATAGTCATACTCCCATGCGGTACTCCGCTTCCGTCAGTCATATGACTTCTATAGTATATCTTGTTTTTAAAGATTTGTCAATATGTTTTTTGGAAAATTTTTATTATTTATCACAATATATTGTGGTTTGGATAAAAAATAGTCACAATATATGCGAAAATAGGCGGTTTGAAGCGCTTTGCTTTTCAAATGTAGAAAATTAACAAAAAAAGCACTCGTATTTTGGTGAATTGATACAATGGAATATGAAGTTATTTTTACATACATAATTATACAGTTGATTGGCGTTTTTTTTTATGATATAATTGTCAATATTAAAAATGATGTGAGGAGGACGTAGTATGAAAAAAACAGCAGTTTTAATCTTGAGTTTAATATTGATATTTTCAACACTCTGTGTTCACGGATTTTCCGATATTGATTCTGTAATGTGGGCGGGAGATGCCATTGAGAAGCTTTCGACGTCAGGCGTTATAAACGGATATTATGACGGTACATTCAAACCAAACAATAATGTTACAAGAGCTGAATTTGCAAAAATGCTTTGTCTTGCGTTTGATTTTGATTCGGCAAGTGCTGATGCGGATTTTGAATTTGACACCAATCATTGGGCAAGTGATTGGATTTTACGTACTGCCAATGTTATGTACACTCCCGGCAAAGCCTATGAACCCGACCGTAGTGCCACAAGAGCAGAAATTGCCTACTCCCTTGCAAAGGTTCTTGGCTTTGAAGCTTCAAATGCAGACATGAACGCAAGGTTTTCGGACTGGGAAAGTGTTGACAAAAACATTGCTCCCTTTGTAGCTTCAAGTGTTGAACATGGTATAACAGAAGGATATGCAAACGGCGAAATCAGGGGTGAAAACCCCGTAACAAGAGCGGAGACAGCAGTGCTTATTGTCCGTGCTTTGGATTATGAAGCACAATTGTCGACACCTCCTCAGATTGAAGATGAACCTGTGGCAGCTCCTGATGAAGATGAAAATGTAACTGATGATAAAGATGATATTTTTGAAGGACTTGACCACATTTTCACAGTCTACCCTTATGAAGATTTATTCATTGTTACAGATGCGGCAACAGTGATTAGCGAAAAATCGGGTGATGTGGCATACAAGCTTACCTACAAACTCGCAGGAGGCAATTCTGAGGAATACACTTCGGTTATTGAAGATGACAGGATTAATGTTTTCGGATGCAAAAACGCTCTTTCGCAAATTTCTGCCGGGGACATATTTATCATTGACATGGCATTTCTCACACATATTGACAATATAATTGTTCTTGCTTCTTTTGATAAAGATTTCGAGAGTGTTCTTGAAACCATGGGCATACCGGTAAATGGTGAGCGGCTCGGAGCATACGACAGCGGTGCGGATTATGAGTTTTTATATGGTGAATTGGTTGAGAAGAAGGTTAAAACCAACAGCATCGCACTGACACTTAAAAACAGAAGCGGCACTTTTACGGTGAATGTTTTAAGGTCGGTTGATGCAGATATTTTAAAAGAAACCAAGAGAGGGATAATGGCGGAAGAGGGATCGGCTATGTCTCTGGATGAAGACGAAAAAACAGCCGTATATATCCGTCTGACCCACGGAAAAGTTACAGAGGTTGTTGCTTCACAATATTAATTAAAAATAAAAAGCGAATTTGTTTTTGTATCCAATGGCATGGTACAAAAGCAAGTTCGCTTTTTTATGGGACTGTAAATCAATTTGCTGAATTAATTTACAGTCCCATTTCTGTACATTAAATTAATCTGATTATATTGCCGGGCGAAAATCTATTTAACGGCTTCCATAACAGTCTGATTTATCTTTTTGGCTTTTTGTCGGGTATTGCCGCAGCACTCATTATGCCCAGCATGATAAACGATGCCATCATTGAACTTCCGCCGGAGCTTATGAACGGCAGGGTAATGCCTGTCATCGGTATCAGTTTTATAACACCGGCTATGATGATAAAGGTTTGAAATCCGATGGCTATAACCAGAGAAAGACACATGGCTTTTGTGTATTCGTTGGATGATTTTATGGCAAGTTTTACTCCGCGATATGAAAGAATGAAGTAGAGCATAATTATGGCAAATCCGATGAAAATTCCCATTTCTTCACAAATGGCGGCAAAAATAAAGTCGTTTTGTGCCTCGGGAATTATGTAGGGCATGCCGTTGCCTATGCCTTTACCAAAATAACCCCCGGACGCAATTGCCATGAGGGAGTTGATTATCTGAAATCCGGCTCCCTGAGGATCTTGCCACGGATCTTGCCATGCTGTTACTCTGACGCCAATGTGATCGGCAAGGAACAAAAATCCCACAAGACCGGCTATAGTGATTCCGCCGAGGTTTATGCATTTGAGAATTATGCTGGTTTTGTATACAAAGCACATTGCAAAATAGATGAGGAACAGCAGGAGTGCAGTACCCCATTCCTTTTGAAACAGCGCCAATGAACCCATGCATGCATAAACATATACACAAAGTATGATTTCATCTATGGGAATTCCCATAAATTTCATTCGGGTGTCTTTTTTCTTGAGTTCTTTTGCCGTGGGGATTGCCGAGAAATAGCACGATATTGCAAGGCAGAAAAGGATTTTTATAAACTCCGAAGGCTGAATGGATATGTTTCCCGGCAGGAAAATCCAGTTTTTGGAGCCGTTAACCTCTGTTCCCATAACTGCAGTAAGACCAATGAGGGCAAATGTAAGAGCCATGTATACATATCTTAATTTGCTCCAGAAATTAAGTTTGGCAAATATAATCAGAGTGATAAAGTATACTACTATTCCGATTATAAACCACAAAATCTGACTTTGACCGAAACTTGTGTTTTTGGCAATGTCCAGTCTGCACAGCATTATCAGACCAATGGAAACAAGCATCGAAACCGTCAGAAACAGATACAAGTCGCCGTAGTCAAGGAAATAGAGCAGAATATACATAATGATGTTTATACCGCAAAGAATTACGCAGGTATAAAGATACGTGTTGTTTTGTCCTTCCGTAAAGAAGAACAACATCAAAAAGCCGATAATGTTGATAAGAGCAATATAAAACATCGGCAGAAAACGAAATCTTCTCATATTGTCAGCTCTCCGATCCCATATTATCTACAAAAATAAAGCTAATGTTTCCAAAGGTAAGCTTGTCTGTATCTTTGAGACGAATGGCTTGCCTCGGGAGCTTTCGACCGTTTAAGTAACTGCCGTTGGTACTGCCCAAATCCTCTATGTAGAAATGTCCGTCACGCAAAAAAATTCTTGCATGACTTTTGGACATATGAGGATCGTCGATATAAATCTGACATTTTTTGCTTCTTCCGATATAGGCAACTTCTTTTATGCTGTAGCTTTCGTGCATTTTGAAAGAAAGGTTGCGCCTCAGGTTAACAAGTTTTAAGTACGCATAGCCTTTTCCCGATGTGCCTTCACGTCTTTTTGCATCGGCAATGTCAAGATAAATCATTCGTGAAATACTGAAAATGAACAGATAGACAATCACCACAAAAGCATATTTGACAATTTCGGATACTGTTGAATAATCCATGCTTTTGTCGCCTCCTTTTATTTTAAATATTTTGCAAGATATTGTCCCGTGTATGATTTTTTGCATTTTATAATTTCTTCGGGAGTTCCTTCAAACACAATTTTACCGCCCTTGTCGCCGCCTTCGGGGCCGAGGTCAATGATGTGGTCCACAACCTTTATGACATCAAGGTTATGTTCAATGACAATCACCGTGTTGCCCAAGTCGGTGAGGGCAGACAAAACATCGGTGAGCTTGTGAACATCGGCAATGTGAAGACCTGTGGTGGGTTCATCGAGAATATACACGGTTTTGCCGGTACTTTTTCGGCTGAGCTCTGTTGCAAGCTTAACACGCTGTGCCTCACCTCCCGAAAGGGTGGTTGAAGGCTGACCGATTTTGATGTAGCCAAGCCCCACATCATAGAGGGTTTGAAGCTTGCGTCTTATTTTTGGAAGGTTTTCAAAAAATTCGAGACCTTCTTCAACGGTCATTTCCAAAACATCGTTGATGCTTTTTCCTTTGTATTTTACTTCTAAGGTTTCTCGGTTATAGCGTTTGCCCTTGCACACTTCGCAGGGAACATATACATCGGGCAGAAAATGCATTTCAATTTTGATAATTCCGTCACCGGAGCAGGCTTCGCATCTGCCGCCCGACACGTTAAAGCTGAATCTTCCGGGTCCGTATCCACGGAGTTTTGCTTCGTTGGTGCCGGCATAGAGGTCACGGATGTCACCAAAGAGACCTGTGTAGGTTGCAGGGTTTGAACGGGGCGTTCTGCCGATGGGCGACTGGTCAATGTCTATGACCTTGTCGGCATTTTCAATGCCCAAAATCTCTGTGTGAGCGCCGGGTTTCTTTTTTGCACCGTTTAAGGCGGTAGCAAGCTTTTTGTAGAGAATTTCGTTTATGAGGCTCGATTTTCCCGAACCCGAAACTCCCGTTACGGCAACAAATTTGCCGAGGGGAATTTTAACATCAATGTTTTTGAGGTTGTTTTGCTTTGCTCCGACAATGGTGATGTAGTTTCCGTTACCCTCTCTGCGTTTTTCGGGAACGGGAATCTTTCTTTCACCCGAAAGATACTGTCCTGTAATACTGTCTTTGCATTTTTTTATGTCATCAAGAGAACCCTGTGCTACCACATGACCGCCGTGGATTCCTGCTCCGGGGCCGATGTCCACAATGTGGTCTGCGGCAAGCATGGTGTCTTCATCGTGTTCCACCACAATGAGGGTGTTGCCCAAGTCACGAAGGTGTTTAAGGGTTGCAATGAGCTTGTTGTTGTCCCTCTGATGAAGACCTATGCTTGGTTCATCAAGAATATAGAGCACTCCCGTAAGTCCCGAACCGATTTGGGTTGCAAGACGAATACGTTGTGCTTCACCGCCGGAGAGCGTTCCCGCACTTCTTGAAAGGGTGAGGTAGTCAAGTCCCACATCCACAAGAAACTTGGTTCTTGCTTTTATTTCCTTCAAAATTTGAACGGAGATTAGTTCTTCTTTTTTTGTGAGTGAAAGTTCATCAAAAAATTTGCAGATGTCTCTCACGCTCATGTCGGTGAGCTTGGCAAGATTTTTGTCGCCAACGGTAACTGCAAGGCTTTCGGGGCGCAGTCTCTTGCCCTTGCAGGCTTTACACATAACTTCGCCCATAAGACTTTCGATTTCGGTTTTTGAATATGCCGAATACGAATCGTTGTAGCGGCGTTCGAGATTTGTGATAACTCCCTCAAAGAGAGCGGTTTTTTTGTAGCCGTTGTGATTTATGGAAAGGGGTTTGTCACTGCCGTAGAGCATTATGTCCATAATTTCGGCAGGCAAATCCTTGATTGGTGTTGTTTTGTCAAAGTTATATTCTTTTGAAAGTGCATCAAGCCATGCACTCCAGTAGGTTGTGCCGTCGGCAACATTTCCCCAGCCGAATGCCGAAATTCCGCCGTCATAAATTGATTTTGACGGGTCCGGAATGAGAAGCTCGGGGTCAATTTTCATGAAGCTTCCAAGTCCGGAACACTCGGGGCATGCACCAAAGGGTGAGTTGAACGAAAACATTCGGGGTGAAAGCTCTTCCATGCTTATGCCGCAGTCTTTGCAAGCATAGTTTTGGCTGAAAATCTTTTCGCCTTTGTCAAAAAAGTCGGCAATAACAATTCCGTGACCGAGTTTCGAAGCGGTTTCAACAGAGTCTGTGAGACGTGCGTTGATACCGGGTTTAACAATGATTCGGTCAATGACAATTTCAATGGTGTGACGGTGCTTTTTCTCAAGAGCAATGGGCTCCGAGAGGTCTCTCACGTTGCCGTCAATTCTCACTCTCACATATCCGTTTTTGCGTGCGTCATCAAGGATTTTTGCATGTTCACCCTTTTTGTCGCGGATAACGGGAGCAAGAATCTGAAGCCTTGTGCCTTCTTCGTTTGCCAAAATTGCATCCACAATTTCGTCCACAGACTGTTGCTCGATTTTTTTGCCGCACTTCGGACAGTGGGGAATGCCTATTCTTGCATAAAGGAGACGCAGATAGTCATATATTTCGGTTACCGTTCCAACGGTTGAACGTGGGTTTTTGCTTGTGGTTTTCTGGTCTATGCTTATTGCCGGTGAAAGGCCTTCAATATATTCCACATCGGGCTTGTCCATCTGCCCGAGAAATTGGCGGGCATAGGACGAGAGTGATTCCACATAGCGTCTCTGCCCTTCGGCATAGATGGTGTCAAAGGCAAGTGACGATTTTCCCGAGCCCGAAAGACCGGTGATAACCACAAATTTTTCTCTGGGAATGTCAATATCTATGTTTTTGAGGTTGTGCTGACATGCACCTTTTATTCTGATATATTCCTTCATTTGATTTTACCTCTTAATTTAATGATTTCATCTCTGTAGACAGCCGCCATTTCAAAATCAAGATTGTCGGAGGCTTCTTTCATGAGAGCGGTGAGCTTCATAATCTTTGTATCTACGCTATCCTCTTCGCCAATGGTGGGTGAGGGGAGAGACTGTTTTGTTTCATAGGTTTTGATGATTTCGTGAACATCTTTTTTGATGGTTTTGGGAACGATGCCGTGTTCCTCGTTGTAGGCAAGCTGAATTTCTCTGCGGCGGTTTGTTTCGTCAATGGCCCTCTTCATGGAACCGGTTACCGTATCGGCATACATGATTACACGGCTCTCGGCATTACGCGCCGCTCTGCCTATGGTCTGCACAAGGGATGTTTCACTTCGGAGAAAACCTTCCTTGTCTGCATCAAGAATTGCCACAAGTGAAACCTCGGGAATGTCGAGACCTTCACGCAAAAGGTTTATGCCCACAAGCACATCAAATACACCGAGCCTCAGGTCTCTTATGATTTCCATACGCTCCAGGGTTTCAATTTCCGAGTGAAGATATTTAACTTTTATGTCAATTCCTCTGAAATAATCGGTGAGGCTTTCTGCCATCTTTTTGGTGAGGGTTGTCACAAGCACTCTGTCGCCTTTTTTCACAACCTCGTCAATTTCTCCGGCAAGGTCATCAACCTGACCTTTGATGGGACGGATGATGACTTCGGGGTCAACAAGACCCGTTGGTCGGATAATCTGCTCGGCAACCTCGCCGCCACTTTTTTGAATTTCATATTCCGCAGGGGTTGCACTCACATATATTGCCTGATTGATGCGGTCTTCAAATTCGCCGAAATTGAGCGGTCTGTTGTCAAATGCCGAGGGCAGACGAAAGCCAAAGTCCACAAGGGTTTCTTTTCGTGAACGGTCTCCGGCATACATGGCTCTGACCTGGGGCACAGTAACATGAGATTCGTCAACCACAAGCAAAAAGTCGTCGGGGAAATAGTCCATAAGGGTGAACGGTGCACTGCCCGGTGCTCTGCCCGAAATGTGACGTGAATAGTTTTCTATGCCCTGACAAAAGCCGATTTCCTGCATCATTTCAAGGTCGTAGTTTGTGCGTTGAATGAGCCTTTGCATTTCAAGAAGCTTATCTTGAGCTTTGAGCTCTTCCACACGCTCATCAAGCTCTTGGCGAATGGTCACAAGAGCGTTTTTCATTTTTTGGTCGGTGGTAGCATAGTGAGATGCCGGGAAAATTGTGGTGAAGCTCCTGAAAGCTTTAATTTCACCGGTCACAATGTCAATGTCGCAAATGCGGTCGATTTCGTCTCCGAAAAATTCGATTCGGATGGCACTTTCACCGCTGTTTGCAGGAAACACCTCCACAACATCGCCTCTTACTCTGAATGTTCCGCGTTCGCAGGCGAGGTCGTTTCGGTTATACTGTATTTCAACAAGCTTTTTTAGAAGATAATTTCTGTCAATTTCGGTGCCGACTCTCAGTGAAATCATGAGGTTTTTGTAGTCGTCGGGGTCACCGAGACCGTAGATGCACGACACACTGGCAACAATGATAACATCTCTGCGTTCCAAAAGCGATGCCGTGGCACTGTGGCGCAGACGGTCAATTTCGTCATTTATGGAAGCATCTTTTTCGATGTAGGTGTCGGTGCCGGGAATGTAGGCTTCGGGTTGATAGTAGTCATAGTAGGACACAAAATATTCCACTGCGTTTTCGGGGAAGAATTCTTTGAACTCACTGCAAAGCTGTGCCGCCAGGATTTTGTTGTGAGCAAGCACGAGGGTTGGTTTGTTAACTTTTTCAATGGTTTTTGCAATGGTAAAGGTTTTGCCCGAACCCGTAACACCCATAAGTGTCTGATGCTTTTTGCCCGCAAGAATCCCTTGCGACAAGGTTTCGATTGCACCAATCTGATCGCCCATTGGTTCAAATTTTGAAACCACTTTGAAGTCTGCCATGCTCACACCTCACCAAAATATATTTTAACTAATATATTATACCAAGTTATTATGAAATTATCAATATGTTTTTTTAACAAATATATTGTTCCAAAAGAATGCAACCTTCTTTTCATGAATTTTACAATTGACATATTATACAACAGGTGTTATAATGTTATATTATGTATTATTATGATATCATTGTGTTTGTTGTGACTGATGATAAGATTTTCTGTTAAACAAAAGAAAATATTGTGGTGATATTAGTGAAAAATGATATTAACTGTATAATTCTTTGTGCCGGAAAAGGTTCAAGAATGAATGACGAAAGTAAAAATAAAGTAAGTTTTGAAATTGCCGGAAAACCTGCTGTTTTGAGGGTTGTTGAGAGCCTCAAAAAGTGCGGAGTTGCCAAGTTTGTTGTGGTGGTAGGCAGCAAGTCGGAAAGTGTTATGAAAGCCTTGAGTGACGTTGAAGGTATTATGTATGCTTTCCAGCCCACTCAGGCAGGGACGGGCAATGCCGCCATGTGCGGGCTTAAACTTTTGAATGATTTTGAAATTGAAGGTCCGGTTCTCACAGTTATGGGTGACAAGCTGATTGATAAATCTGTTTTTCAAAAACTGATTGATAGTTTTTATGAGACCCAAAGTGACATTTCTCTCATTACTCAGCCATCAGATTTTAATTCGTCCGGCGGTAAAATAGTTGTTTCCGATGGAAAAGTAAAATGTATTGTTGAACACATGGATTTGTTGCTTCTTAAGGTTTGTGAAGCAATAAGAGCGGGAATGTCTGCCGAGTCTGCTCTTGATGCAATGAATCTTACACAAAAGCAGTTTGACAAGATTTCGGCAATGTTATCAAAGCTTGGAGACGGCGCAAAAGATCATTATATCCAGATAAACGGAGTCAGATATTCAGCGGAGGAAATCACAGCTTCCACAATGGTCAACTGTGCTACATATCTTCATAAACGGAGTGCCATAAATGGTTCCATAAACAAATTGTCTTCCCACAATGCCCAAAGTGAGATATATTTTACCGATACAATAGCAGAGGTTTCAAAAAACGGTACTGTTTCATATGTTAAAGTTGATGAGCGTGAACTGATTCAGACCTTTAACACTGTAGAAGAACTCAATGCAATTAACGAATTTTACAAAGGGGAAAGTATTGATGAATAAGATGAAAGCATCATTATGGATAGAAAAATTCAAAAATCCCACCGAAGATACGTTTTCTTTTTTGAAAAACATATATGGCGATGATATTGCAGATATAAACAAAAAAATTAATAACTACATAACAGTGCTTGAAAGCTTTGTAAAAAAATACGGTGATGAAGAGGTTATAATAGCCAGAGCCCCCGGAAGAATCAACCTCATGGGCAGACACATTGAGCATCGCGGCGGCAACATAAACACAATTGCTATCCACAAAGAAACCCTGATGGTTGCATCCGTAAGAGATGATGACACGGTTTTCATATCTAACACAAACAGTCGTTTTTCTGATTTTGAATTTTCAATTTCTGAAGAAATGGCACGCTTTAAAAGTGACGAATGGATTGATTATATCGACAGTGCAGAAGTTAAAGATATTGTTGCAAAAAACCGAGGTCACTGGGTGAATTATGTTAAAGGCTCACTGCTTAGAATTTGTTTTGATGTAAAAAAAGAACTTCGTGGTATGAATGTGATGTGTTTTGGCACGGTTCCTGTTGCAGGTGGAGTTTCGTCTTCGTCAAGCATTGTGGTTGCAACCGCAGAACTTGCATGTGCCATTAATGACATTGATTATAAAACAGAAGAATTTATCAACCTTTGCGGTCAGGGCGAATGGTATGTTGGCTCAAGGGGCGGTGCAGGTGACCATGCGGCAATAAAATGTGGACTTTCAAATGCAGTTTGCCCCATAGAATTTGAACCGATTCATGTTTTGGATCCTATAAAAATTCCCGATCATTTTTCGGTTATTGTTGCCAATTCTTTCATAGAAGCCAAAAAGAGTGAGGGTGCAAAGGATAAATTCAATCAGATGGTTGCATCATATGAATTTGGTGTAATGCTTTTCAAAAAGGAGTTTCCTGAATACAGTGAAAAGATAGTTCACCTCAGAGACATTAATCCGTCAAATTTAGGTGTGAACGAAGCAAAACTTTATGATATGCTGAAAGCCATTCCGCTTTTCATAAAACCCGCTGAGCTCTTTGAGCTTATTCCTGCAGAGTATCATTCAAAAGTAAAAAGAATCGTAAGCTCTCATCAGGCTCCTGATGCTTATAACTTGCGTTCTGCACTTATTTATGGTATAGCCGAGTGTGAAAGAAGCCGAATCACATCAAAGCTTTTGGCTGAAGGTAAAATTGAAGAGTTTGCCAATCTTATGAACATCAGTCATAACGGTGACAGAGTGGCTGTTTTGAAAAACGGAAAAATCGAGAAATATGATTATCCGGTGACCGACGAGGATTTGGACAAGCTTATGAAAGAAAGCGAAAACGGAAATGAGGATGCAGCCCTTTACAAACAACCCGGTGGTTACGGTTGTTCTGTAGAGCAGATGGATGTGCTTATTGATAAGCTTCTCTGCTTAGATGGTGTGCTTGGAGCACAGATTTCGGGTGCAGGTCTTGGCGGATGCATAATGATTTTTTGCGAAAAGAAAAATGCACAAGATATTTTGAAGTATCTTGACAAAGAATATTATAAACCGAATGGATTTGAAAACGGTGCAATGATTGTTAAACCCATCAAGGGAGCAATGTGTTTGTAGAATTAGCTTTTGTATTTTAAAATTATATCCAATTGAACCGGCGATGCATTTCGCCGGTTTTTCTGTTTTTGATTATGCCAAATATGTTTGTGTTTATTCTGTGATATTTGTTATTTTTCTATATTTTACAATTGACATATCATGTAACAAGTGTTATACTATTGTAGTATATAATATTATGTTATCATTGTGTCTGTTGTGAGATTGTAGGCACAAAACGGAAGCTGAGGGTGTAAAACCAATGAAAAGAAGCTATATTCGTAACAGGTATATTTTTATTCTTGATTTCCTGAGCATATTGTTTGCAAGTTTCTTAACATACTTCGTTGTTTATTCGGGAATGGATGATATTTCATGGAATATCATTTTAACCACCGGTGGCATGTACGCAGTATGGACATTTATATTCTTTTTTGCATTCAGAGTATATAATACTGCATGGTGCTACAGTGGTTCAGCAGAGCTTGTGAGATTTTTGCTGATAAACCTTGCGGCAATAGTTGCCATGTATATAAGTAACGAAATTTTGCTGAATCTGAATTTTGTTATTCAGGCTCACCGCAGAGTTATATTTGCCATAGCAGTTATGTCGGTGCTTGCAATGACAATTGTGAGAATGGTGTCCAAGGAAATTCACAAGTCTGCCGGCTACAAAAAAATGAATAACAAATCCGAAACCCGTGAAGATGCTCGCAGGGTGCTTGTTATCGGTGCCGGAGATGCAGGCAGAATCATTGTAAATAATATAAATCAAGGCAACTCCGATTTTGAGATAATCGGTCTCATAGATGACGATAAGTCTAAACATAACAAGATTTTTTACGGTAAAAAGGTTCTTGGCGGCAGAGATGATATTGTGCGTATATGCAAACAGATGGAGGTTGACAAGATTATTCTTGCCATTCCCACAGCCTATGCTGATGACAGAAAAGAAATTATTGACATTTGCCGCAAAACCAAATGCGACATAAAAACCATTCCGGGAATAAGCGAAATTCTTGATTTCCCCGAAAATGAAAACCTTATCCGTGATATTAAAATTGAAGACCTTTTGGAAAGAGATGCAGTTAAACTTGATACAAACGGCATCAGTGAGCTTGTTTCGGGCAAGGTTATCTTGGTTAGCGGCGGCGGAGGGTCGATTGGTTCTGAACTTTGCCGACAGATAATGAGATTTTCGCCCAAGAAGCTTATAATTGTGGATATTTATGAAAACAACGCCTATGACATTCAGATGGAACTTAATGAAAAATATCCCGAGAACAAGCCCGTGGTTCTCATTGCTTCCATCCGTGACAAAAAAAGACTTGAAGAAATTTTTACCGTTCACAGACCGCAGATAGTTTTCCATGCGGCAGCTCACAAGCATGTTCCGCTCATGGAGGCAAGCCCTAAGGAAGCTGTCAAAAACAATGTGTTCGGCACATATAACCTCGCTCTCACTGCCGATAAATTCGGTGTTGAAAAGTTTGTTATGATTTCCACCGACAAGGCGGTTAATCCCACCAATGTTATGGGAGCATCAAAGCGTTTTTGTGAAATGATTATTCAGTGCATGGAAAAGGTTAGTGAAACTGATTTTGTTGCCGTTCGTTTTGGAAATGTTCTTGGTTCAAACGGCAGTGTTATACCTCTTTTTAAACGTCAGATTGAAAGAGGAGGCCCGGTGAGAGTTACTCACAAAGATGTAACAAGATTTTTCATGACAATTCCCGAGGCGGCACAGCTTGTTATTCAGGCAGCATGCTTTGCAAACGGCGGAGAGATTTTTGTTCTTGACATGGGTAGTCCGGTTAAAATCTACGACCTTGCCGAAAACCTCATTCGTCTTTCGGGTCACACTCCCGGTGAGGATATTAAAATTGAAATAACAGGTCTCAGACCCGGCGAAAAGCTCTATGAAGAGCTTCTTATGGACACCGAAGGTCTCGAAAAGACCCGTCACAACAAAATTTTTGTAGGAAGACCCGGAACCGTAGAACTTGATGAGCTTAAAAGTGCTTTGGATATGCTTGAGAAAGCCATTGAAATGGATGATGAAAACGCCATAAGAGATGCCTTTGAAAAAACTGTTCCTACCTATATAAGAGATAATGTGGCATTTAATAAAGCATATGAAAAAGTAAAAACAGAAGTGCATAAATAATATGACAAAATTAAGTTTGATTGGAGACAGACAAATGAGAAATATACCTTTTTCCCCTCCGGATATATCAGAAGCGGAGATTGAAAATGTATCAGAGGTTTTGAGAAGCGGTTGGATTACCACCGGACCGAAAACTAAACTTTTGGAACAGAGAATAGCAAAGTATTGCGGAACAAATAAGGCTGTCTGTCTTAATTCAGCTACTGCGTGCATGGAAATGATTCTCCGTCTTTTCGGAATCGGTGAAGGTGATGAGGTTATTACATCTGCCTATACATATACTGCAAGTGCAAGTGTTGTATGCCATGTTGGTGCAAAGCTTGTGTTGGTAGACACTGCAAAAGACAGCTATCAGATGGATTATGATATGCTTGCAGACAAAATCACCGAAAAAACAAAAGCAATTATCCCGGTTGATATAGCGGGAGTTATGTGTGATTATGACAGGATTTTTGAAATCGTAAACTCAAAAAAGCATTTGTTCAAGGCAAACAACGAATATCAGAAAGCACTCGGTAGGATTTTGGTTATGGCAGATTCTGCTCACGGTTTTGGTTCGGAATATAAAGGAAAGAAAAGTGGTAGTGTTTCTGATTTTACAAGTTTTTCATTCCATGCAGTGAAAAATCTTACCACAGCAGAAGGCGGTGCACTCACCTGGAATCCCTTGAACGGAATTTCTGATGATGAAATATATAAGCAGTTTATGCTTCTTTCACTTCACGGTCAGTCCAAAGATGCTCTTGCAAAAACACAACTCGGTGCATGGGAATATGATATTGTTTCTCCCGCATACAAATGCAATATGACAGATATTATGGCGGCAATAGGTCATGCCCAGCTTGACCGTTATGAGGGAATGCTTGATAAAAGAAAACAATATCTTGAAAAATATGAAAAAGAACTCACAGGCGTTGGATTTGATGTTTTAAAACACTATGATGATACTGTGCAATCAAGCGGTCATCTATGCCTGACAAGACTTCGTGGCAGAGATTCTTCGTTCCGCAATGAGTTTATTACCAAAATGGCGGAAAGAGGAATAGCTTGTAATGTTCACTACAAACCTATCCCTATGCACACTGCATATAAAAATCTTGGATTTGATATTGCAGATTTTCCAAATGCATATGCACAGTTTGAAAATGAGGTTTCGCTTCCGCTTAATACAAAGATGACTCTTGATGATGTATGTTATGTAATAGATACTATAAAAGAACTTATGGGGGATAACTGATGCTTTTGGAAAAATATGAGAAGCTTCCTTCTGATTTTAAGGATGATTCCATACATAGTTATTATGAAATTCTTGAAAAGAAAAAAGTGAGTCTTTTTATTAAACGTTGCTTCGATGTTTTTGTTGCATCGTGCATGCTTATTGTAGCTGCAGTTTTTCTTTTGATAATTGCTGTTGCAATTAAGATCGATTCCCCGGGGACTGTTTTCTATCGTCAGGAACGTATAACCAAATACGGAAAAAAGTTCAGGATTTTTAAATTCCGCACAATGGTTTCCAATGCTGACAAAATAGGAACTCTTGTTACGCTTAGCAATGATGCGAGAATAACTAAAGTCGGAAAATTTCTGCGCAAGTATCGGCTTGATGAAATTCCGCAGCTCTTAAACATTTTAACAGGGGATATGTCTTTTGTGGGTGCAAGACCTGAAGTTGAAAAATATGTCGATGCCTACGCTCCCGAAATGTTTGCAACCCTTTTAATGCCTGCAGGTGTAACTTCTCTTGCAAGTATTTATTATAAAGATGAAGATCGCCTTATGAAAGATGCCGAAAATGCCGACGAAATATATGTAAATGAGATTTTGCCTGCAAAAATGAAATATAACTTGGATTACATAAAAAAATTTAGCTTTTGGTATGACATAAAACTTATGTTCAAGACGTTTTTTGCGGTTGTGAAATGAGAAAGGAAGTAGTTAAATGATGGAATATCCATTTATATCGGTTGTTATTCCGGTTCGTAACGAATCAAGATACATAGACAAGTGCATAGATTCAATTTTTTCACAGACTTATGACAAATCGAAAATGGAAATCATCTTTGTTGACGGCAAATCCAGCGATGACACGGTTGCACGCATAAACAAGCGGGCTGAGGAAAATGACAGAAATGTTATCGTGCTGGATAATCCCCAAAAGATTACTCCCGTTGCCATGAACATCGGAATCAAAGCGGCAAAGGGCGACTACATTGTTCGACTTGATGCTCACAGTGAATATCCCGATACATATATTGAACAGTGTATTGAATGTATTTTGAAAACAGATGCCGATAATGTGGGCGGTATTGCTCTTTCCGATGGCGACGGCTACATTGGTGAAGCATTTTCATATTTGCTTGCCACAAAATTCGGTGTGGGCGATTCGGGATTTCGCATAGGTGTTCCCAGCGGTTATGTTGATACAGTTCCCTTTGGAACATTTAAGAAAGAAACCTTTGAAAAATTTGGCTTATATGATGAACGCCTTGTGAGAAATCAAGATTCGGAGCTTAATTCCCGGATTAATCAAAATGGCGGGAAAATATATCTTGACAGTGATATAAAACTTACCTACAAATGTAGAAACACAATTTCCGGCATTGCAAAGCAGAATTTCGGAAATGGTAAGTGGAACATTATTACTCAGTATTTGTGTCCGGGTGCAATGTCGCTGAGACATTTTATTCCCTTTTTGTTTGTGTTGTCGCTGGTGGTCTTAATTCCTCTTGCGTTTACAGGAATTTCGTTTTTCGTATATTCGTTAATTGCCGAACTGGCATTGTATTTGTCTCTTGACATTTGCTACAGTGTTAAGCTTTCTTGCAAAAACGGCATAAAATATCTGCCTCTTTTGATGTTTTTGTATCCGTTCATACACATTTGCTACGGCTTGGGTTCATTTGTGGGAATTGTAAATTTGTTTAAGTTTAAAAAGAAGTAACATACTGAGATGAGATTATGGAAAGAACTGTTGTAGCATTATCATTTGACAATGGCATGGATGATACTTTTCACGCTGCATATAAAATAACGGAAAAATATGGCATAAAATCCACAGTTCATATTACAACCGGTTTAGTTAACGGAGCACAGAATGGACATAAATGAGAAATCTGCGATAAGGGATAATGACTACGTAATGTGGTTTGAGGTCATGAAAAAAGCAAAAATAGCACACAGACTTCCGAAATGTCTTTCATACTACATTAAGCACGATGACTCTGTTTCGGGCGGAAGCAAGTGGAAACTCATAAAGCACCACTATATACTGTATAAAAAAGGCTTGAAGAAAAATAGCTTTATGTCGCTCTTGCTTACTTTGAACAATCTGTTTTTTGGTGTGCTGAAAAAAATCAGATACAAAGAAAAAATAGCTAATACTGATAAAAGATAATTTTTTATGATTTTACCGAAAGGATTTGAATTAACATGACCATATATGAAGAACTGTTAAAAGGTAATGAAAAGCTTTCACTTGTGGGCTTAGGTTATGTAGGCATGCCAATTGCGGTTGCATTTGCCAAAAAGGTTGATGTTATAGGATTTGATTTGAATCAAAAGAAGATAGAATTATACTTAAACGGTAAAGACCCCACAAACGAAGTGGGAGATGATGCCATTAAGGCAACAGCAGTTGATTTCACAAGTGATGAGACAAGGCTGAAAGAGGCGAAGTTTCATGTTGTTGCTGTTCCCACGCCGGTTAATGCAGACAAAACTCCCAATCTTTCACCGGTTATCGGTGCAAGTGAGATAGTGGGAAGAAATCTTACAAAAGGCTCTTATGTTGTATACGAAAGTACGGTTTATCCCGGTGTTACAGAAGATGTTTGTGTGCCGATTCTTGAAAAAGAGTCCGGATTAAAGTGCGGAGTTGATTTTAAGGTCGGCTATTCTCCCGAACGAATTAACCCCGGTGACAAGGTTCACAGACTTGAAAACATCAAAAAGATTGTTTCGGGTTGTGACGCAGAAAGTCTTGAACAGATAGCAAAGGTATATGAGCTTGTCATTGAAGCAGGTGTACACAGAGCTTCTTCCATAAAGGTTGCTGAGGCTGCCAAGGTTGTTGAAAATTCACAGAGAGATATAAACATCGCTTTTGTAAATGAGCTTGCAATGGCATTTGATAAAATGGGCATCGATACTAATGAGGTTGTTGATGCAATGAACACAAAATGGAATGCGTTGGGCTTCAGACCGGGTCTCGTAGGCGGTCACTGCATAGGAGTTGACCCATACTATTTCATATATGAAGCGGAAAAGCTCGGTTATCATAGCCAGATAATTGCATCGGGAAGAAAAATTAATGACGGTATGGGAGAATTTGTTGCTGATGCTGCCATTAAAAAGATGATTATTGCAGGCAAATCGCCAAAAAATGCAAAGGTTGTTATTCTTGGTCTCACATTTAAAGAAAATTGTCCCGATACAAGAAATTCCAAGGTGGAAGATATTATAAAAAGATTAAAGGAATATGGAATAGACCCAATTGTTGTTGATCCATGGGCTTCACCGGAAGATGCAATGCATGAATATGGTGTAACTCTTTCTTCACTTTGCGAAGCAAATGATGCCGATTGCATTGTGTTGGCTGTGGCACACAACGAATTTAAGGAATTGGGACTTGAAGGAATGGATAAACTCTTTAAGTCTATGCCAAACAGTGAAAAGGTTGTTATTGATGTTAAGAATGTATTTAACAAAGATGACCTTGAAGAAAAAGGATATGCTTATTGGAGACTGTAATGTGACCATAGAAAAATATGTAAAATTATCATAGGTGTATATTATTTACAGGAGGAAATATGAAAAAAACTGTTGTATCCTTATCGTTTGATGACGGAAGAGAAGACACTATTCGCAATGCCTTTTCTATTATGAATAAATATGGATTGAAAGCCACTGTTCACATAACTACCGGGTTTGTGGATGGAACTTGGGATGGACATAAATGGGATAGTTGTGATAAAGCAATGACGGTTGCCGATGCTGTACAAATGCATAACAGTGGATTTGAAATCTCTCTTCATGGCGATAAACATAAAACAGAAATCGATGATTTTCTTATATCGAAAAAAAAGCTTAAATCATGGGGGATTTCGGTTGAAAACATTGGTTTTTCAATTCCCAATTCCGATTTGAATGACACGCAAAGGACTGAATTTACCACGTTTTTGAAAAATGAAGGTGTTTTGTATATGCGTGGTGGGAGAAATGCGAAATGCTATTCTTTTGTGTCTAAATGTTTTTTCGCACTGTACAAAATTTTTAAATTTCAGTTCGCTTATAATTTGTTCAATAAATACAATCGTAACATCAATTATGACAAATATGATCTCAATTCGGTAGTTGTACGGAATGAAGATAAAGCCAAAACAGTAATACGCTTTATTGAAAAATACAAAAATGATTCGTGGATAATTCTTATGCTCCATTCCGTTCTTTCAAAGAATGAAGAAAAATACGGAAGCGATGCATGGTATTGGGATAGTGAAGAATTTGAAACACTATGCAAATATTTGTCTCAGGCTCAATCCAATGGTAAGATTGAAGTGAAGACAATAATAGATAATATTAATTAATATGGTTGAATTTTTGGGGAGAGCAGGTATGAAGATAGTTCATATAAACACGAATTATGTAAAAAACACTCTTCATCAAAGTATGATGGATGTTATGCTTGGTATGGGAATTGAGTCAAAGGTAATTTGTCCCACCTGTGATTTTAAAACAAGTGTTGTAAAACCTAAGGATTATGTTGAAATATGTGAGTGTTTTTCAAAAATGGACAGAGTGTGGTACGGTAACAAACAGAGAAAAATATTATCACATATAATTTCGAACTACGATTTATCCGGCTATGACATATGTCATGCCTATACCCTTTTTACAGACGGGAATGTTGCATATAATCTGAAAAAGAAATACGGCATCCCCTATGTTGTGGCAGTCAGAAACACTGATGTCAACACATTTTTTAAATATATGATTCACCTTCGCAAAAGAGGAATCGAAATTCTGAAAAATGCTTCGGCGGTATTTTTCCTTTCAAAGGCATATGAAAAAATAGTGTTTGAAAAATATATTCCTGAAAAGTATGCTAAGGAAATAAAGGCAAAATCATATATTATGCCAAACGGACTTGATCCGTTCTGGCTTGCAAATGTTCCTGAATACACAAAGAAAGCTTTGGATAAAGAAATCAGAATATGCTATGCCGGAAGGATTGAAAAAAACAAAAATTGTAATCTTACGGTCGAGGCATGCAAAAAGCTTATTAACGAAGGTTATGACATAAAATATACCGTTATCGGTAAAATGGTTGATGAAAGTTTCAAATCAGTTATTGAAGAAAACGAATTTATAACTCACATTCCTTTTCTTCAGAAAGAAGAGCTTGCTGCCGAGTTTCGTAAAAATGATATTTTTGTTATGCCGTCATTTACCGAAACCTTTGGTATGGTGTATGCAGAGGCGATGAGTCAGGGGCTTCCCGTTGTCTACACAAAGGGCGAAGGTTTTGACGGTCAGTTCGCTGAAGGTGAGGTTGGGTATGCGGTTTCTTCGTACGATGCCTATGATGTTGCGAATGCGATAGAGAGAATTGTTACAGAATATGATTTGATGTCTCAAAGATGCATAAATAGTGTTAAGAGATTTAATTGGGAAACAATATCCTTGAAATATAAAAAAATATATGAAAACATTTGTTGTTGAGGGGGATTTATGAGCAAAAAAAAAATTCTTTTTGTGGTTCCAGGATTATATTCGGGAGGAATAAGAACATCATTTCTGAACTTGATAAATCAATTGGAAAGTGATGACTCATATAACATTGATGTTTTGATGTTTTCGGATGAAAACAAAAGTCTATTACCTCATTGGGTAAATATCATTGAGCCTAATGATTACTTAAGATTAATTACAACTTCGCACCAAAAGGTTTGTCAAAAAAGCAAGCTTTTGGGTTTTTTGCGAAATATTATGGGTGCTGTTACAAAGATATTTGGTAGCGGAGTGGCATATAAGTTCCTTTTTTCCACATTCAAGCAATTAAAAGGCTATGATTATGCCATTTCATTTGCACAATCCGGTCGCAGAAAAAGTTTGTATGGTGGTATGAACGAATTTGTACTCAAAAAGGTTGATGCAAAGGAAAAAATCACCTTTTTGCATTGCGATTATGAAAAATGCGGAATAAATGACAATTACAGCCGAAAAATATATGAGAAATTTGATAAGATTGCGGCGGTTTCCATTGGAGTTAAGGATGTATTTTTAAAATGTCTTCCCGAACTCCGTGACAAAGTGACAGTTGTTCACAACTGTCATCAATGCGAAAGAATTAATGAACTTTCAACTGATAACACAGTAGAATATCAAAAGGATGCAATTAATTTTTTAACCGTTGCACGAATATCTGCTGAAAAAGGACATAATCGTGTTTTGAATGTATTGGAAAAGCTGAAAAAAGAAGGCTATAGGTTTTTTTGGCATGTTGTTGGAGGAGCGAATTCTGAAACGGAAGCAGCATTTTTAAAGTCTATAGATGAAAAAGGACTTTCTGACTGTGTTAAGCTTTATGGCAATCAAACGAATCCCTATAGGTTTTTTGTTAATGCAGATGCCTTACTTGTGGCATCCTATCACGAAGCTGCGCCTATGGTTTATTCTGAGGCGGAAATTCTGGGGCTTCCTGTCATCACAACAGAAACTATCTCTTCCAAGGAATTTATTGAGGATAAAAACAATGGTTTTGTTTGCAAAAATGATGACAACTCATTATACGAAATTATGAAAGAAATCTTGGATAGTTCCCATAAATTAAATTGCTGTCGAGAAGCATTGAATAAGGAATGCGACTTTGTTGAATCCAAAAATGAATTTATAAAATTGTTGGAGAATTAATTACAAAAAGAAGGTGTGTATCATAGGAAGCAATGATCGTATTGAACGATTGACATTAACTCTTCAAATTGTCAGTGTACTAATCATTATAATTTCATATTTTACCACAAGGCTTATTAATATTGCGACTGCAATTGCACTGGTATTATTTATAATATCCAAGCGTTCATGGAATCAAAAATTCTCATTACTATATTTTTTGTTCCCGTTTGCACCGGTGTATACTTTCAGTGAAGGTCAAACGAGCATTTTTATGGTATTGAGAATTGCAATTATTGCGGCATTGTTGTTATATGAAATCAGGTCAATGTCTGCCGGGTTTATTTTGAAAGTATTAGCATTTACAATGTATTGCTTGTTTGTATCTATCGGAAATGAAATTGATATGCTAAGGAGATTGATGAATATAGTTATGTGGATTGTAATTATAAACACCATGCAGTCCACGGTAGATGGAGACTCTTCTTTGCCCATCAGCAGAAGCTTTTCTAATGGAGTTATACTTTCTGCAATAGTCGGAATGTATGTGGATTATATTCCCGGCATGAAATATGACCTTATGGAGAATCAGGTTGCTAGAATAAGCGATAATGCCGATTATGTACAACGCTTTAATGGTCTTTTTGGTGATCCAAATATGTTTGTTATTATTGTGTGCATGGCGCTATGGGCAATGTTTTATGAGTATCATAAAGGACGCATCAAAACATCGGAATTTCTGTTGCGAACCATAGCTTGCACAATTTTTGGTATGCTTACCTATTCAAAATCCGCAATGTTATTTGTTGCATTTTTTTGGGTTTGCGTTGTTTTTTTCAGAAACACCATCAAATCACATATGAAAGCAATAATTATACTTGCTTTCGGATTTGGAAGTGTGTATTTTTTGTATTCCAATCCTCAGTGGCTGGAGGGGATTATTTATCGATTTACAAGCAATGATACAACTTTGTCTGTTGACAGATTAACAACCGGAAGAAGCGAATTGTGGAGTATTTATATGGATTATATGTTGCAAACAAGCTCGTGGATAAGCGGCAATGGGATAGGATTTTTGTTGCCATATGGTCGAGGGGCACACAATTTGTACTTGCAACTATTATATAATATTGGTTTTATAGGAATGTATTTTTATTTTATACTTTTAAAAAGTGTATATAAAAATTCCCCAAACAATAAATTCATAGTTGGGGTAGATAAAATAGGCATAGGTGCAATTATATGTCTTGCAATGATTGCCTTTTTCCTTGATTTGTTTTTGCTTGAAACTTTGTATTATATGCTGTCACTGTGCTTTATTTATATGAAAAAGACAGAAAGTCCAAAAACTACCGAAAAAATCGGTGATTTGAGGTGAGTGAATGAAAAAGTATATCGGATTGTTTTTTTACAATTTAATAGCCAAACATTTGCCGAAGTCATCTTCTATTGTAAACATAGGGCAAAAAAAGATAAGAGCTCTGTGTGGCAAACTGATATTAAAAAAGTGCGGAAAGAATGTGAATATAGAAAAAGGAGCTTCTTTTTCTTCCGGAATATGTCTCGGAGATAATTCGGGGATAGGAGTGAGAGCATCAATTTCGGGCAATTGTACAATTGGGAACGATGTTATGATGGGACCTGATTGCATAATTCATACACGGAATCATCGATTTGATGACATAACAAAACCCATGAATACACAAGGATTTCAAGAGGAAAAACCGGTTGTCATTGGGAATGATGTGTGGATTGGAAGCCGTGTGACAATCTTGCCCGGAGTGACAATCGGCAATCATGTTATCATTGGTGCCGGATCAATTGTCACAAAGGATATCCCTGACTACGCTATAGCAGCAGGTAACCCTGCAAGAGTAAAAAAATATCGAAACGAAAAAGTATAGGTGATTGGCTTGACAAATGAACAACGCGATTTTTTGAGCCTTATATCGTGTGCTCTTAATAATAAGTCCATAAAAATTGAAACACCTTTAAATGAAGAGTTTGAAAGAATTGTGATGCTTCACCAGTGTGAGCCGATTGTTTTTCAAGGCTCTCTTAATTGTGGCTGTGTTGTTCCCGAGTCGTGGAAATATCAAACTTTGTATGGAGCTTTAAACAATGCCAAAAAGCTCAATGTTCAGACAAAGGTTATAAAGACACTTCAAAGTGCCGACATTGATTGTGTAATACTCAAAGGTGCATCTGTTGCGAAAAATTATCCCGTTCAGGGAATACGACTTTTGGGTGATGTTGACATTTTGGTCAAGGAAGCCGATTATGAAAAAGCAGTAAAGCTAATTTTTCCTGATGCAGATTTGGAGCAGAACATTCATGATTTTCACTATGGCGGAAAGCTTAATGATGTTGACATTGAAATTCACAAATATATCACTCACAATTCGGGCGATTTGTTAGACAAAAAAATATGTTCATTAATGAAAGATGCAACAAAGCATATAAGCTTTTGCGAATTTGAAGGTCATTCTTTTCCTGTGTTAGATAATAAGTATCAGGCATTGGTTTTGCTTTCTCACAAAAAAAGACATATGGACACAAACAATCTTACATTGAGAATGCTTTGTGACTGGGCTTGTTTTGTTAAAAGTATTGATTGCAGAGAGTGGACGGAGGTTATCTATCCTTTTTTGGAAAAATCGGGATTACATATTTTTGCAGATGTTTGTAACATCTTTGCAAATCAATACCTTGGTGTACAATGTTTGGATAAGGTGATGTCAAACACATCCGATGAAGTGTTAGATACGTTTTGTGATGTTGTGATGAGTTGCGGCGTTAATTATAAAAACAAAGATGCCAATGCAGATATTGGAAGCCTTTTTGCCAAAAATAAAATCAATTCCAACAAATTCACGGCATTTTTCAAAAGTATGAATGAACTTGCAAGAAAGCAGTTTTCTATTGCAAAACACCCTGTTTCCCTGCCGTTTTTTTGGATATATATTCCTGTGAGGTATTTGGTTCGTGTGCTTTTGGGGAAACGAAAGCCTGTTAAATTGTCTGCGGTTGACCATGCGGCAAATCAAAGGATAAAGCTGTATGAAAATTTGGGATTGTAATATATTAGGTAAAACATAAATATATGGTGAGGTATATATGAAAAAAATATTATCCTTATTAAGAAAAGTTACACGAATACGCTATTTTTATAACTATGGAAAAGATTCAAAAAAGTTTATATTCGAATTTGAAAAGAATTTGTAAAGATAAATATATAGAAAAATCGCACATGATTCCAAATGGGTATGATTTGAAGGACAAGCCACAATGTATACCAATTAGTTCAAACAACAAATTTGTATTAACATATGTTGGAGCATTGTACGGTGGTTATCGTGATTTGAGCCCGGTATTCAAAGCTATATATGAGATTTTTCAAGGACAAGTCAACTTGATAAGTGTGATTATTTTTACATACATATAAGAGTATAGTTGAAATTAATAAATGTGCATGGTAGTGAAAATGCAAGGAATTAGCATTATCTGCTAAGAATGTTATTTTTTAAGTTGTAATATGGATGTTGATGATTTTGGAGGGATAAAATGGAAAGAGCAAAATTTAGTGTTTTAATTCCCGTATACAATGTTGAAGAATATTTGAGAGTATGTATAGACTCAGTTATTCAACAAAATTATAGTAACTTAGAAATTATACTGATTGATGATGGTTCAACGGATGGTAGTGGACAAATATGTGATGAATATGCACTGCGAGATTCAAGAATTAAGGTTGTTCACCAACAAAATAGGGGGTTAATTTTGACAAGGCGTACTGCTATTAATATGGCAAGTGGTGATTATTTTCTATTTTTGGATTCTGATGATTATTGGGCACCGAATATGCTTGAGTACATACTTCTACTGATAAAACGATTTGAATGTGATATGATTATATTTAATTGTAAAAGAGTATATCCGGATAGAATTATAGAAAGTGAAGCATTATATGATGATTTGACGATTTTTACATCTCAAGGAAAGAGTGTTTTATACAAAGATTCATTAGAAAGCCCTAAATTAAATAGCTTGGTAATGAAGGTTGTTGCAAGAGAAATCGTGGATGTTGATCGGGATTATGGACGATTTGCAGATGTAACAATGGGCGAAGATGCACTACAAAGTGCATATCTGATAAAAAACGCAAGAAAAATTGTATATACTACAAAATGTTTATATTGCTATCGACAACAAACGGGTATGTCGAAATCCCTTTTTGCTCAGGGGATGATGAGCATATCAAAGGTAAGAAGTGAGTTGCATAAAATATATGATGATGGAATATGCGATTTGGAAAATAGTGTTTTGATATCATATAAAAACTACTTAAAATCAATTGCAATATACATATTACTTTGTCACAAAAATAACCCAAATGATTTTAAAAATGTTTTTAATAAAGTTAAAAAGATGGACTATTATAAAGATGCCAAAAAAATGGTTAAATGTATTTTGCCGATTTATATTAAGTTTATATTATTTTTTGCAGAAAATAACTTCTATATTCCAATTAAATTGGCTTATAAATTGTTGCCAAAAAGATTTAAAGGCGGGAATAATAAATGAATGATATAAAAGTTAGCATTGTTTGTAATGCATATAATCATGAGAAGTATATTAGAGATGCACTTGAAGGATTTGTTTCTCAAAAAACGAATTTTAAATTTGAGGTTCTGATACATGATGATGCATCTACAGACAACACTGCTGATATAATAAGGGAATATGAAAACAAATATCCTGATATAATAAAACCTATATATCAAACAGAAAACCAATTTTCACAGGGGGTAAGGATTTCGAGTGAAATTCAATATCCAAGGGCAATTGGAAAATATATCGCATTATGCGAAGGGGATGACCGTTGGATAGATCCTAGTAAACTGCAAAAGCAAGTAGATTTTTTGGAGAATAACAGAAATTGTTCGTTAGTTTGTCATAATTCAAAAAGGATTGATAATGAAAGCGGTGAAATAAGTGTAGAGAATCCCATATCTAATCAAGGGTATGTATCTCCCGAAGAACTTATTGTAGGTAAAAAGGAAGTATGGTTGGCTACAGCTTCACTGGTTTTCAGAAAAGAGGTCTTGAAATACAGATATTCATTTTACAATCTTAGTCCTGTTGGTGATTATGCTTTAAGACTATTATGTTTAGCTCAAGGAGATGTTTACTATATTGATGAGGTAATGAGCGAATATAATTACAAAGTGCCGGGGTCGTGGTCGAGCGGAGCATGGGCAAAGATTAACAGAGGCGTTTTTGACTCAGTGGAATTTTTGCGTAAATATAATGAATGCACCGAATATAAGTATGATAAATTTATAAATGAGTCAATAAAAATTAGGGTATTCGCAAATGCACTTAACAGTGGTGATATTAAGCAGATTAAAAGTGATGAAATGAAGGAACTGTATAATAAAATTTCTGTTAAACAAAAGTTAAGGACTTATTTGCAGCATTACTGTCCGAGAATACTTTCGTTAAAATCAAAATTGAGAAAGAAGTAATATGATGGAGCAAGGTAAATTTAATAATAGTGTACTGATGAATCTTATATGGAAATTTGCAGAACGAATTTCGGCACAACTTGTAACATTTATTGTGTCAATTGTACTTGCAAGACTTCTTAGTCCGTCTCATTACGGAGCGATTGCAATTGTAAATATATTTATAGCATTGGCAAATGTTTTTGTTGTCAGCGGGTTTGGAAATTCTCTGATACAAAAAAAGGATGCGGATGATTTAGATTTTTCATCGGTGTTTCATTTCAATATCATTATGTCAATTGTGATGTATGCAATAGTATTTTTGTGTGCTCCTTTGATTGCGGATTTTTATTCCATGCCGGTGCTTACTCCGGTTTTGCGTGTTATGGGAATTCGGCTTATAGTAGCAGGTGTAAACAGTGTTCAACATGCTTATGTGGCACGTCATATGCTTTTTAAGCGATTTTTTTGGTCGACATTGGGAGGCACTCTTGTTTCCGGTGTTGTTGGCATAATTATGGCATATAGGGGTTTTGGTATTTGGGCTCTTGCAGCACAGTATATGGTTAATACAACTGTAGACACGATTGTTTTGTGGTTCACGGTAAATTGGAGACCGAAGCTGTTGTTTTCGTTTAAAAGGCTTGGTTTTATGTTTTCATATGGATGGAAACTTTTGGTATCTGCCCTTTTGGAAACAGGGTACAACGAACTCAGAAGTTTGGTTATCGGAAGAATGTATACACCGTCAGATCTTGCACATTACAATAAGGGCAAAAGCTTTCCAAACTTGTTTGTGACAAATATCAATTCATCAATTCAAAGTGTTTTGTTTCCGGCAATGTCAAATTGTCAGGATGAAAGAGAAAAAGTTAAGTCAATGTGCCGGCGTTCAATTCGTATAAGCAGCTATATCATGCTTCCGCTAATGACAGGGCTTGCTCTTGTAGCTGAACCCTTTGTAAAAATATTGTTGACCGAAAAATGGCTTCCGTGTGTTCCATATCTACAAATTGCCTGCTTTACAATGGCCTTTATGCCAATACATACGGCAAACCTTCAGGCGATTAAAGCAATTGGACGAAGCGATATTTTTTTGAAACTTGAAATAGCAAAAAAAGGTATAGGTATAGTTGTGCTGGTTTTAGTGGCTCCTTATGGAGTTATGGCAATTGCTTCAAGTCTTATGGTTACCACAGTCATTGCATCAATATTAAATGCTTTTCCCAATAAAAAGCTAATTGGTTACGGCTATTTTCAGCAAATAAAAGATTTATTTAACGGCATAATCCCTTTGTGTGCCATGGCTGTGACAGTGTGGTTACTCGGTAGGATAAATATATCACCACTTGCTCTTATATTGCTTCAGACAATCTGCGGTATGATAGTTTATTTTGGGGTTTCATTTATTACTAAAAATGAATCGTTCAACTATATTTTTTCATTATTGAAAGGAAAGTTCAAACATAAATCTAAAACAGGATTGAAATGAGCTGATTTAAAAATATATGGAGTACATGAATAAATGTAATTATGACAATTTGTTAAATTTTTTAAGCGAAGTTGATTCTGATTTCCCTGTACCTATTTCACAAGGCGTAGATTTAGAAGACTATACTCAAAAACTTCTATCCAAGGCAACATTGTGTATAGAGTCTGATGATGACAAAATTTTGTCATTAGTTGCGGGATATACCGACAATCTTGTAAATAACCTTGCATACATTGCCATAGTTGCAACGGTTGGTGATGGTCGCGGAAAGGGTTATGCAAAAAAGCTTGTAAAAGAATTTTTAGAAATAGCCAAAGCAAAAAATGCAGACGGTGCACATTTGTATGCAGTAAAAACAAATGTACCTGCTGTTAATATGTACAGAGATATTGGCTTTGAACTGTCTGATGTTCAGGATATAGCAGAAAAGTATCATTTTGTTTATTATTTTAAGTAAAGAAGAGATTTTTATGAATATATTAATTACCTCTGTAGGAAGAAGAGGATATATGATTGAATATTTAAGGTCGGCATTAGGTGGCGACGGCGAAGTTCATGTTTCTAATTCTCAATACACCTATGTTTTTGAACATGCCGACAAAGCGGTAATCACCCCGCTTTGTTTTGATAACGAATATATTCCGTTTCTTAAACAATACTGCATGGATAACGACATTAATATTATTATTTCTCTTTTTGATGTTGATTTACCCATATTGTCAAAAAACAAGTCGGTCTTTGAGGATATTGGAATAAGAGTTATAGTCTCGGATTATGATGTAATTCAAATTTGCAATGACAAATGGGAAACCTACAGGTTTTTAAGCGAAAACAACTTTTACACTCCAAAGACATATATAGAACTTGATGTTTTACTCAGTGATTTGAAAAACAACGAGATTTCCTACCCGATAGTAATAAAACCAAGATGGGGAATGGGCTCGATTGGTGTTTTCTTTGCCGATAATGAAGAAGAACTCAGAGTGCTTTACAAAAAGGCAAAAAAAGCAATGATAAATTCATATTTAAAATATGAATCAAAGGCAGATATGGAGCATTCAATCGTTATGCAGGAAATGCTTCCCGGACAAGAGTATGGCATGGATGTAATAAATGACCTTGACGGGAATTTTGTTTCAGCGGTTATAAGGCGTAAAATTGCAATGCGTGCCGGAGAAACGGATATTGCACAAATTGAGAAAAACAGTATTTTATCAAGTGAGGCTGCCCGACTCGGAAAGATTTTGGGACATATTGCAAACCTTGATTGTGATGTTTTTCTTGTGAATAACACTCCATACATTTTAGAAATGAATGCACGTTTTGGTGGTGGTTATCCATTTAGTCACATTGCCGGAGTTAATCTTCCGATGGCAATTATAAAGTGGGTTAAGGGAGAAAATGTAGATGCAAAGGCTATGTTGACTGCAACCAACAGCATAAAAGCATATAAGAACATTACTCTTGAAATAATTGATAACTAAAGAAGAGTAATACTTTAGTTTTATAAAGGAGAGGAATCGGAATGAAAAAAATTCTTATTTTGGGTGGAGCTAATCTTCATTGCAAACTTGTGAAAGCAGCTAAAGAAATGGGACTTTACACAATAGTAACAGATTATCTTGAAAATTCTCCGGCAAAACAAATTGCTGATAAAAGTTATATGCTTGACATTAAAGATGTTGATGGAATTGTTCAAATGTGCAAAGAAGAAAATGTGGAGGCAGTTATAAGTACATATCTTGATCCGTGTCAAAGGTATTATTATCAGATTTGTGAAGCTTTAAAACTACCTTGTTACATAGGTACGTGGGAGCAGGTATATACTTTGACTGACAAAGAGGCTTTCAAGGCATGTTGTCAAAAATATGGTGTGGATATTATTCCAACATATGAAGAAAATCAAGTCGATATCGAGTATCCCGTTTTAGTTAAACCTGCACACAGTCGTGGTTCAAGAGGACAGACTATTTGTAATTCGTACGATGAAATTTCAAAGGCGGTAGAAATTGCAAAAAAAGAATCCGGAAACGGTAAAGCTATAATCGAAAAATATATGGGAAATAAAAATGATTTTACAATGACATATATATTTAAGGATGGTGAGCCTTATCTTACAAAAACCTCAGATCGTTATCTTGGCAGTGAGGAATGTGGGCTTGAAAAAGTGTGCGTTATCGCAGTTTCGCCATCAAAGTATACAGATACTTATAAAAAAAATGTGGAAAATCGACTCTTAAATATGTTAAAAGGAATAGGAATAAAAAACGGACCTGTATTTATGCAAGGGTTTATTGACAATGATACGGTTCGGTTTTACGACCCAGGATATCGATTCCCCGGAAGTGAATACGATACTCTTTTTGAAAAAATATGGAATATTGATATAATGAAAATGATGATTAATTATGCACTTTGCGGAAAAATGACAAATGAATATGGCGAGTTGAGTGATGATTTGGTATATTTGAAGGGTAAAAATATATCTACAATGTTTCCTACGGTATGCTCCGGGAAAATTTCTGATATTCGAGGGTTGGAAGTAATTAAGGAGATGCCGGAACTCGTGTGTTACACTATACGTCACGAAGTTGGTGAATTTGTGCATGCATCAAGAGACGTAAATCAACGAATTGCAGAATTTGACTTTATTACCGACAGTGCAACTCACCTGAAAGATACAGTTGTGAAAGTACTTGAAACACTTTGTGTTTTAGATGAAAATGGAGAGAATATGCTTTCTGGAAATGTTGACCCGAATAGCATTTATTGACAGGATTATTTATATGGAGATTTAATCTAATGGTAAATCAAATTTTTGTTACAAAATCTTCAATGCCTTCATATGAAGAGTATTGCGAAATTATAAAGCCTATATTTGAATCGAAACATTTGACTAACATGGGACCGTTTCATAACAAACTTGCCCATGAAGTTGGCAGTTATCTTGGCGTAAAAAATGTGTCACTTTTTACAAACGGTCATCTTGCTCTATGCACAGCAATAAAGGCTCTCGGACTCACCGGAGAGGTTATTACAACTCCGTTTACCTTTGCATCTACGACTCATGCAATTACAGATAGCGGTCTTACTCCTGTGTTTTGTGATGTCAATCCCGATACATATACAATTGATGTAAGCAAAATTGAAGAACTGATAACCGATAAAACATCTGCAATTGTTCCTGTTCATGTTTATGGTAATGTCTGTGATGTTTATGCGATAGAAAAGATTGCAAAGAGGCACAATCTCAAAGTAATATATGATGCAGCTCACGTTTTTGGAGTGAAAATAGGACAGCGTGGCATTGGTTCCTATGGCGATGTGAGTATGTTTAGCTTTCATGCTACAAAGGTGTTTAACACAATTGAGGGTGGCTGTCTCACATATTCGGACGATTCTCTGACCGACAAAATATCATCGCTTCGCAATTTTGGTATAACATCTCCCGAAAGTGTGGATATGATAGGAACAAATGCAAAAATGAATGAGTTTCAGGCGGCTATGGGGCTTTGCAATTTGAGACATATCGATGAAGAACTCAAAAAAAGAGAAAAGGCGGAAAATCAATACAGAAAACGCCTTGAAGATAAAGAAGGCATAAGGCTTTGTCCGGTTCAGGATAATGTAGTGTCGAATCATGCATATTTTCCTGTTGTTTTTGACAAAGAAAAATTTGGTAAAAACAGAGATGAAGTTGCAGAAGCTTTAGCCCGGAATAATGTGTTTGCAAGAAAGTATTTTTATCCGATTACAAATGAGTTTTCATGTTACAAAGACAAATTCGCCGGCGAAACTCCGATTGCCAAAAAGATTTCCGAAAACGTGCTGACTTTGCCGCTGTATTCTGATTTAACAGTTGATGAAGTAGATTTTATTTGTGATATAATTTTGAAATGGGAGTGTGAACAGTAATGAAAGGTATAATTTTAGCAGGTGGAAAAGGAACAAGACTATACCCAATGACAAAAACTGTGTCAAAACAGCTTTTGCCAATATACGATAAGCCGCTTATCTATTACCCACTTTCAACTTTACTTCTTGCGGGCATTCGTGATATACTAATAATATCTACTCCCGAAGATACACCTATGTATGAAAAGCTTCTCGGAAGCGGTGAAAATATTGGAGTAAATATTTCGTATAAGGTTCAGGATACCCCTCGAGGTCTTGCCGATGCTTTTATTCTTGGCGAAGAATTTATCGAGGACGACAGTGTTTGCCTTGTGCTTGGTGACAATGTTTTCTATGGCAGGGATTTCACAAGAATTCTTAAAGATGCCATGGATAAAAACGAAGGAGCCACAATATTCGGTTATCCCGTGAGCGATCCGCGGGCATTTGGTGTTGTTGAATTTGATGATAAATTCAATGTTGTTTCCATTGAAGAAAAGCCCGAGCATCCAAAATCAAAATATGCAGTTCCCGGTCTGTATTTCTATGATAACTCTGTAATTGAAATTGCAAAAAATGTAAAACCTTCAGCCCGTGGAGAAATCGAAATCACCGCTGTAAATAATGAATATCTTAATAGAGGAAATCTCAAGGTTAAGCTGTTTAATCGCGGAATGGCATGGCTTGATACCGGTTCACCTGCCGGAATGCTTCAAGCGAGTCAGTTTGTTCAGACTGTTCAGAATGTTCAGGGAATGTATATATCTTGCATAGAAGAAATTGCATACAGACGAGGATTTATTACAAAAGAGCAACTTCGCAAAATTGGTGAAGAACTGAAAATGACCGATTACGGCAAATACATATTAACCATTGCAGAAGAATAATTTTTGGGGGAGAAAACTAATGAAAATTCTTGTTACCGGTGGTGCCGGCTTTATAGGAAGTAATTTTGTATATTATATGATTAATAAGTATCCGGACTACAAAATTGTATGTCTTGATGCACTTACATATGCAGGAAACCTTGAAACCCTTGAAAACGCAATGAAAAATGATAATTTTTCTTTTGTTAAAGGTGATATTACAGACAGGGCTTTGGTTTTTGACCTTTTTGAAAAAGAAGCATTTGACATTGTGGTTAACTTTGCAGCGGAAAGTCATGTTGACAGAAGTATCGATAACCCTGAGATTTTTCTTAAAACTAATATTTTGGGAACACAGGTATTGATGGATGCAAGCTTGAAGTTTGGTGTTAAAAGATATCATCAGGTTTCCACCGATGAAGTTTACGGTGATTTGCCCCTGGATAAACCTGAGCTTATGTTTACCGAAGAAACACCGATTCATACTTCAAGTCCCTACAGTGCCAGCAAGGCAAGTGCTGATCTGTTGGTTCAGGCGTATGTAAGAACCTTTGGGCTTCCTGCGACCATATCCAGATGTTCAAACAACTACGGTCCTTATCACTTCCCTGAAAAGCTAATTCCTCTTATGATTGCAAATGCCCTCAATGATAAGTCTTTGCCTGTATATGGCGAGGGACTCAATGTGAGAGACTGGCTTTATGTTGAGGATCATTGCGAAGCAATAGACTTGATTATTCACAATGGCAGAGTCGGTGAGGTCTATAACATCGGCGGTCACAATGAAAAAACAAATATATATATTGTAAAAACAATTCTTGAAATTTTGGGCAAACCCGAAAGTTTAATCACATATGTGTCTGACCGCAAGGGTCACGATATGCGTTATGCAATTGACCCCACAAAAATAACCGGTGAACTTGGTTGGACTCCCAAAACCATGTTCGATGACGGAATAAGAAAAACTGTTGATTGGTATCTTAATAATCGTTCGTGGTGGGAAAATATTATCAGTGGCGAATATCAGGATTACTATAACAAAATGTATGGTGACAGATGATAGAAACTGATTATTGAAAAACAATGAACTTTTAATTTGACAATTTATATATTATAGCATAAATTTGAAAAACTTGCGATAAAATCAATAACCATACCAAGGAGAACACTAATGAAAAGAATAACAGCCTTTATTATAATTCTTATAATCGCATTATCATCATTAAATGCTTTTGCATTGGATGCAGGAACTCACTCTGTTGAGATTAAAGTGAAGAATAATATACACAAAGTGGCAGTTTCTTCAGTGACACCATATAATTCCGAAGATTTAAAACAATGTGTTGTTTATTTCAAATTGCCCGTACCGGATATAGCCGGAAATCAGCGAGTGGTTGATTATAGGTTGAAATTCTATACAGAAGATAATTACTTGTCAACAGGATATACTATGGGGGCATATCGTTTGAATGACGGAGCTTCTCTCATTCTCAACGGCACGGGTTTGACAGGTGTGGATAATACCACTGCTGTTAAGCAATTCTATAAAAAATATCCGACTAATGGTATATTGGATGCGTACATATATAACGAAAAAGGAGTAAACACATATCCCAAAAATGTAAAACTTACATCATATCTTCATGAAGTTGAAGGGGATAATAACGGATATTTTTATATAGCGATTTCTGTTCTGGAATCTAAAAGTATAGATATTGATATAACTAAACCCATAACAGTTGAATATACCGTTGTAAATGATGATGAAGTGTCCGGCTATGGCATAGATGAAATTAAAATTGCTCCCGAAGTTTGTGATCATTATTCCGTGCCCTCGGAGACAAGCATGGCGGAGTCAGCTTCATATAAACCTGTTATAAAAGCATATAACTATGAAGATGAGGCTAAAAATGTCAATTTGTATGTAGCAACATATAATGACAGAGAGCTTGAAAGCTTGACTCATGTTCCGCTGACACTTAATCCAAATGATAGTGATATTATGATTTTGGCTGATTCTTTTGTTGCTCCGTCTGCCGGAAAGAAAACAAAAGTCTTTGTGTGGGATGCAGATAATAAAACACCACTTGAAATACATGCAGAAGCAATTACGGCTGTTGTTGAATAATTTTTGAGGATTTTTAAATCCTTTATATACTTAAATACGGAGGTTATTATGAAAGCAATTATTCTTGCGGCAGGATGTGCCACTCGTTTATATCCGCTTACTGAAAATACGCCAAAACCTCTTTTGGAGGTTAAAGGCAAAACTATTCTCGACCGGCTTATAGACGACATCGATTCGACGGGAATGATTGAAAAACATATTGTTGTTCCCATGCAGCCCGGTGATGTTCCCGTGACCTATGCCGACACCTCGGCTTTGGAGCGTGATTTCGGCTTTAAACCAACCACATCTTTGCGTGATGGCTTGAGACGTTTTGCAAAATGGTATAAGGAGTTTTACAATTGCTGAAATTGCTTAAAACTTTATGTGCAAAAATAAAAAGCAGATTTTTGAAAAGGAGAATATATATGGACACGGTAAAATTTAAAAAATCAAATGATGTTCTCGTTGTTGCGCACCGCGGGCTTTCGGGTCTTGAAACCGAAAACACGGCTTCTGCATTTGTTGCGGCAGGCAACCGAAGCTATTTTGGCATTGAAACCGACATACATGTAACAAGTGACGGCAAATTTGTTGTCATTCATGATGATACCACAGAGCGTGTGGCAAAAATTACCGTGAATGTTGAAGAAAAAACCCTTGAAGAACTTCAGAGCGTTGTGCTGAAAGACCTTCGCGCCGGAAAATCCGATGCCGACTACAAAAGAGTTGACCTTCGTATGCCGGAGCTTGGTGACTATGTGGGCATTTGCAGAAAATATAACAAAAAATGCGTGCTTGAACTAAAGAACCCGTTTTCCGAAAAAGACATAAAAGCTCTCCTTTTGCAGATAGACTCCATGGGTTATACCGAAAATATGATATTCATTTCGTTTTGTCTTGAAAATCTCGTCATTATGAGGGGCATGAGCAAGGATTTGAAGCTTCAATATCTTGTGAGCGAATTTGGCGACAAGGTTATGGATGCACTTAACGAATATAACCTTGATCTTGACATCTGCTACGCCAATCTTGACAAAGCAATTATTGACCGTGTTCATCAAAACGGACACAAGGTTAATTGCTGGACGTGTGATGATGAAAAATCCGCCGAAAAGCTTTCGGCATGGGGTGTAGATTTCATCACATCAAATATTTTGGAATAAACAAAATAAATAACTTGACTTATATATGTTGATAATGTATAATTATGGCAGATAAAGTTTGAGTTTTTTATCTAAAATTATAAGTTACGGAGGAAAAGAAATGAAAACTAAAAAGAGTTTTAAAAGACTCAGCGCAGTTTTTGCATCGGTACTCATCTTGATGCTTACTTTGGTACCTGCTGTATTTGCAGAGCCTGATGCAGATTCTGCAGTAGCGTCCGATGCTTTGGTTACATCTGACGCAACGGCTGCTTCCGATGCGGCTATAGCTTCCGATGCAGCTATCACTTCCGATGCAGCTATCACTTCCGATGCAGAGGTGGATTCTGCCGCTGTGGCAGCAGTTGAAGAAGCTTCAGACGATTCCGAGGGTGGTTCATCGTCCAAATATTACGGAACATTCTGGTCGCTTCTCGGTCCAATCATCGCAATTGTACTTGCGCTCATCACAAAAGAAGTTTACAGCTCGCTTTTCGTGGGTATTCTCACCGGCGCGCTCCTGTCTGCAAACTTCAAGCCTGTTGCGGCAATGGATAATCTTCTTAATGAAGGTCTAATCGCCGCAGTATCGGGAACTGCCGGAATATTTATATTCCTTGTAATTCTCGGTGTGTTGGTTGCTCTCATCAACAAATCCGGAGGTAGCGCCGCATTTGGTGCATGGGCTTCCAAAAATATTAAATCCAAGGTTGGCGCATCAATTGCAACCTTTATCCTTGGTGTTCTCATCTTCATTGATGACTATTTCAACTGTCTTACAGTTGGTTCTGTTATGCGTCCCGTAACCGACAGAGCAAAAATGTCGCGTTCAAAGCTTGCATATCTCATCGATGCAACCGCAGCTCCTGTTTGTATGATTGCTCCAATTTCTTCATGGGCTGCTGCAGTTTCGTCATATGCTCCCGAAGGCGAAGGCCTCGGACTTTTCATGAAGGCAATTCCCTACAACTTCTATTCACTTCTCACCTTTGTTTTCATAATTGCCATCACATTGATGAAATTTGACTATGGTCCCATGAAAAAGCATGAACTCAATGCGCTTAAAGGTGACCTCTTCAGCGGTGCAAAAGTTGCCGGTTCGGAAGAAATGGAAGAAGGCTCCTCAAAAGGAAAGGTTATTGACCTTCTTCTTCCCATTGTTGTTCTTATTGTAGTATGTGTATTCGCACTTATTTATGTTGGCGGATTCTTCTCGGGCGAAAGCTTTGTGGATGCATTTGGTAACACAGATGCTACCGTTGGTCTTCCCTGGGGTGGTCTTATTGTGCTTGTGTTTACAATTATCTATATGCTTTGCAGAAAAGTTGTTACTTTCAAAGAAGCAATGGATTGTATCCCCAAGGGCTTTAATGCTATGGTTCCTGCAATACTCATTCTTACCTTTGCAACAGCACTCAAAAATATGACAGGTCTTCTCGGATCCGATACTTTTGTTGCCAATGCTCTTGCAAATGCAGGTTCACTCCAGAACTTCCTGCCTGCAATCATATTCCTTGTTGCTATAGGCATCTCTTTCTCAACAGGAACATCATGGGGAACATTCGGTATTCTCATTCCAATTGTTCTCAGCATCTTTGAACCCGGAACAGAGATTGCAATTATCGGCATGTCTGCATGTCTTGCAGGTTCTGTTTGCGGTGACCACTGCTCGCCGATTTCCGACACAACCATCATGTCGTCGGCAGGTGCTCAGTGTAACCACATCAACCACGTATCAACCCAGCTTCCATATTCAATAACGGTTGCGGCGGTTTCGTTTATAACATACCTCATTGCAGGTTTTGTTCAGAACTGGATGATAGTTCTTCCAATAGGTGTGGCACTTATGTTTGCTGTTCTCTTCGGAATTAAAACAATTACAAAAAAACAATAATCTATTGATTTAAAATGCGACATCGTAATGGTGTCGCATTTTTTTTGCATAAAAGCAGAAATATTGTTTATTTTCCATCTTGAAATATAAAATATTTATGGTATAATTTTTAACATGGGTTTGTATACTTTGAGATAGACGTACTTTGTTGGAGTCTTAGAGTATAAAAGAATTATTCATATATATAAACAGGTTCGGATAACTCCGTTCAGGTTAGACATAAAGAGGTGAACAGACATGAAAATGTGTGCTATATGCAAAAAGAATCCCGCCGTGGTTTTTGTCAGCAAATCCGACGGCAAAAAGATGATAAATGAAGGGTACTGTCTTTCTTGCGCCATAAATTCGGGAATAACTCCCGTAAATCAGCTTTCCGAACAGTTTGGCATCAGCTCCGAAGAACTGAAAGAAATGGTTGACAACATGACAGAGATGATTGAAAACGGTGATATGCACGATGCCTTTGCCGATATTTTTGGTGGTGGCAATCTCATGGATCCATCATCAGGTGATGATGGCGAAGATATTTTTGAGGGAGAGGCAAAAATTCCCCTTAATGACAAAAAAGCCAAAAATTCCATGAAAAAAGAGCAAAAGAAAAAGAAATGTCTCAATAACTTTGGTACAAATCTCACTGCCAAAGCCAAAGAGTCACTCCTTGACCGTGTTGTGGGCAGAGAAAGAGAGATTGACCGCGCCATTCAGATTCTCAACCGCCGAAGCAAAAACAATCCTGTGCTTCTTGGTGCTCCCGGAGTTGGAAAAACTGCCATTGCCGAGGGTATTGCCCAAAAAATTGCCGAGGGTGATGTTCCCGAAAAGTTAAGCGGTGCCGAGGTCTATCTTCTGGATATGGCAAACATTGTTGCAGGCACTCAGTACAGAGGTCAGTTTGAAAGCAGACTCAAAAATATTGTTGAAGAAGCAAAGCATGACAATGTTATTCTTGTAATAGATGAAATACATTCAATTGTTAAAGCAGGTGATGCCGACGGTGCCATGAATGCCGCAAACATTTTAAAGCCTGCTCTTTCAAAGGGCGAAATTCAGGTTATCGGCGCAACAACTTCCGAAGAATATCGTAAATTCATTGAAAAAGATGCCGCTTTGGAACGTCGTTTCCAACCGGTGATGATTGAAGAACCCTCTGCCGAAGAGACTGTTGAAATCATAAAGGGTACGAAGGATTATTACGAAACTTTCCACAATATTACCATTGACGACAGCATAATTTATGAAGCTGTTTCTCTTTCGGGCAGATACATCAATGACCGCTTTTTCCCCGACAAAGCCATTGATGTTATTGATGAGGCGGCTTCAAAGGTCAATATTGACAATCCATATTCCAAGGGCATTGTAAAACTCAAAGGCGACATTGCCGCTGTCGATTCGAAGCTCGAAGCTCTTGAGGCAGAAACTGAAAATCCCGAATACGAAAATATTGCAAGGCTTAAGAGCGACCGTTGCCGTTTGCAGGGCGAAATGGATGGACTAAGGGAAAAACAACGTGCAGAAACGCTAACCGTTGAAGATATTGCCAAGGTTATTGAGCTTTGGACGGGAATTCCGGTGAAAAATATTACCGAAACCGACAAAGAAAAGCTTCTTAACCTGGAAGCAAGTCTTCACAGACGCATAATCGGTCAGGAAAAAGCCGTAACAGCAGTAGCAAAGGCTGTTCGCAGAAACAGAGCTCTTTCGCTTACAAAAAAGCGTCCCGTGTCATTCATATTCGTGGGTCCCACGGGTGTTGGTAAGACCGAGCTTGTTAAAGCTCTTGCCCAAATTCTTTTCAATGACGAAAACGCTCTCATCCGCATGGACATGAGTGAATATATGGAAAAACATTCTGTTTCAAAGATTATTGGTTCACCTCCGGGCTATGTGGGCTATGACGAAGCAGGTCAACTCACCGAAAAGGTGAGACGCCATCCCTACAGCGTGATTCTTCTTGACGAAATTGAAAAAGCTCATCAGGATGTGTTCAACATTTTTCTGCAGATTTTGGACGACGGACGCATCTCCGACAGCCAGGGCAGAAAGGTAAGCTTTGAAAACACAATAATCATCATGACATCAAATGCCGGAACATCGGTTGGCAGTGCATCGGGCATGGGCTTTATGACCGAGGACAACGGTGTGAGTATCAAAATTGAAAAAACTCTCAAAGAAATTTTCAGACCGGAGTTTTTGAACAGAATAGATGAGATTATAGAATTTAAAGAGCTTACAAAGGATGAACTCTTAAAGATTGAAGATTTGATGACGGCAGACATTGTGGCAAGTGTGAAAGCGCTTGGGGCTCAAATTTCAATTACCAAAGCCGCAAAGGAAAAAATTCTCGAAAAATCCTACAATCCACGCTACGGCGCAAGACCAATCCGCCGCGAAATTCAGCGTAGCATTGAAGACCCGCTCAGTGAAATTATTCTTGCCGCCGATGATATTTCCGGCGCAAAGATAACCGTTGATACCTATAGGGATGAGGTCAGAGTGAGACTTGTTCAAAATATTTGAGTAAATTGGAGTTTATCGGGCTGTTTGAAAAAATAATAATGAAAATCAACCACGGGGCATTTCCGAAAACACATACGAACTTTCGTAAGCGAATTCCGAAAATTTGATGTCCCACACGAACCGCTCCGCACCGCATCAACCAGATGCGTGCTCGCTAATTTTGGCTATTTAAGGAAACTGATTTACGCCAAAATTTTCCGCGTGACATCAAATTTTCGAAACCGTTCGTATGACTGTTTTCTGAAAATGCCCCGTAGTCGATTTTGCCGAGTTTGTGCAATTTTCAAACATTCGAGCGAGGCACAAATGTGAAGTTTTGAAATTATTTATAATCTTAATCACATTAACACCAAGGCGTCTTCCGCCTATGTTTTTTTAGGCAAAA
>JAFQHQ010000118.1 GCA_017397885.1 Clostridia bacterium
AACGGGAGAGTGAGTAAATGGTACGCATAAGAACGAAGCCGCATGCGTCCGTGTTAATACGTCTTTCAAGACGTTGCTTGTATTCTGAGCCCCTGTGGGGCGTTTAGTAAACATCCCCCGGCATTGCCGGGGGATGTTTACTTAAAAATATGGACAGTTTAGGGACAGGCTGTTTTTGTTGCATTTTTATAGTGAAAAAAATTGAACAATTAATGCCCGGCTATAAACTTTACATACCTGCAATATCAAACGAGGGATGAAAAAATTTAAAATTTTTCATCCCTTTGATTTAAAAATATTAATTATCGTCTAAAAGCTTTTTATTTTTCACAAGATATTCAATGCCGGAATAAACCGTGAAGATGGTCGCAACAAACATTGCTATGTATCCGGGGGAATATTCATTGCCAAAAGCATTAATCATCATGCTCTGAGAAGCGGTGATTTCGTTTGCCTGAGGATTACCGAAAAGGAAAACACAGATAACGGCAATAATTTGAATGCAGGTCTTTATTTTTCCTGTCATGGATGCGGCAATTACCACTCCCTTTGACATGGCGACAGTTCTGAGACCTGTTACGATGAATTCTCGGGCAATGATTACAACAGCCATATAGCCGGCAATTTCGCGTGCCTCAACAAAACAAATGAGAGCAGTTGCAATGAGAAGCTTATCTGCCAAGGGGTCAATAAATTTACCGAAATCGGTAACCATTTTATAGTTTCGGGCAACATAACCGTCAACACCGTCAGTGAGAGCCGCAATGGCAAAAATTATACATGCCACAAGTTCATTGTACGGGAAATTCCATAAATATGCTACCATAAACAACGGAATCATAAGAATTCTCGTCATTGTAATCTTGTTTGCCAAGTTCATAAAATCATTCCTTTCAGATTAACATGAACGGAGTTATTCGGACCGATTCGGATAGCCTCGTTCATGTTATACCTATAATGTAAAATACCACAAAACACGCCGAATGTCAAGTGTTTATCACAGAATTTCCAATTATAGAGCTTTTCCGACAATATCATATTCGGAGCAATCCACAATTTCAATTTCCACAATCTGACCTGCAAAAAGCTCATCTTCGCTATAGACGAAAGCACCACCATCAACGTCGGGAGTATCGTGGGATGTTCTGCCCACATAGCAAAGCTCACTTTCGTCATAGCCTTCAATAATCACGGTATCCTTTGTACCTATTTTTGCCTTATTAAGTTCAAGAGAAATACCATTTTGAAGTGTCATCAAAACATCACGACGCATCTCTTTTGTTTCCTCGTCAATCTGATTGTCATAGCCGGCGGCAGGTGTTCCCTCTTCTTTGGAATAGGTGAAAACACCAACCTTGTTAAGCTTGTATCTTTTGAGAAAATCTCTTAAAATTCCAAAATCCTCTTCGGTTTCACCGGGAAAGCCAACAATGAGGGATGTACGGATTTCAAGTCCGTCTATTTTTTTGCGTAAATCCTCTATGAGAGCTTCAATTTCGGCTTTGCGGCTTCGTCTGCCCATGCGTTTTAAAACATTGTCCGACACATGCTGAAGCGGCATGTCAAGATATTTAACAACTTTTTTATTGGTTGCTATTTCTTCCACAAGCTCCCCGGTGATGTTTTCGGGGTAGCAATATTGCAGTCTTATCCATTCTATACCGTCAATTTCGGAAAGTTCTCCGAGCAAAGACGGCAAGCTATCCCCGATGTCTTTGCCGTAGCAGGCGGTGTCTTGAGCAACCAGAACAAGCTCCTTAACGCCGTTTGCGGCAAGTCTTTTTGCCTCGGCAATTATGCTGTCTTTGGGGCGGGAATGAAATTTTCCGCGGAGTTTCGGAATTATGCAATAGGTGCAGAAATTGTCGCACCCGTCGGCAATTTTTAGATATGCCACATAGGACGGTGTGCTGACGATCCTTGGAAGGTCATAGCTTACGGGAGTGTTTTCGTCACCCACAACCGAAATTTTGTTGCCATTTTCATAAAAATCACAAACAACCTCGGCAATTTTGTCATAGTCGGTTGTGCCGAGAATCGCATCAACCTCCGGAAGCTGGCTTTCAATTTCATCTTTATATCTTTGAGCAAGACAGCCTGTGACAATGAGCATTTCGCACTTATCTTCTTTGTACTGTGCCATTTCAAGTATCGCACCGATGGACTCTTCCTTGGCAGAGTCTATGAAAGCACAGGTGTTAACCACAAGAATCTCTGCATCGGAGGGGTCTGCAGTAAGAGAAAAACCTTTTTGGGAAAGTATGCCCATCATGGTTTCGGTGTCGGTTAAGTTTTTTGCACAGCCCAGTGATATGAAGCCTATGTTTTTATTGTTCATTGGAATTCTCCTCAATTGCAAGTCTTATTAAACGGTCGATAAACGAAAAGTCAAAGCCTCGTGATGCAAAATATCTTGTTATTTTTGCTTTGGTTTTCATGTCGGAAAGATCTTCGGTGCCATATTTCGAAATTATGAGTTTAACCATTTCTTCAATGTCATCTTCCGAATCCAAATCCGACAAAATCTCCGATATGACAGATTCGTCTATGCCCTTTTGTTTCATTTCGTAGCGAATCTTTTTTTCGCCCCACATTTTTTGGCGGCAATGTTCCAGAAAAAGAGTGGCATATTCGTAATCGTCTATATAACCGAGATTAGACATTTCTTCAATAACCTGCACCGTGACGGCATCATCAAAGCCCTTTTGAGAGAGCGCATTTTCAAGCTCTTTTTTTGAAACGGGTTTTCGTGACAAAATGTCAAAAGCTTTGTCTCGGGCTTTGGTGTAGTTGCACTCCATGATGCAGTTTTCAATGTCTTTTTGACTGAGTTCTCTGCCGGGCTTGATTTTGAGCAGCACGGCATCGGTTTCATCAAGGGAAAAAGCGTATTCGTTGTCCACAAATACGCTGACCCTTTGTTTATTATTTTTCTGAATTTCTACAGAGGTTACTTTCATTATTCTTTGCCATCTTCGGCTTTAGCGGTCTTTGCAAGTCTTTCGGCTTCTTTGGCTTCGTTTGCTTCTCTGATTTTGTCCATAATCTGATTGTAGAGACTTTCCGTGAATTCAGGATTTGAACGCATATATTCTTTTGTTTTGTCTCTTCCCTGACCGATGTGTTCGCCATTGTAGGAATACCATGCACCGCCCTTTTGAACAACGCCGTATTCCACAGCCGCATCAAGAATGTTGCCTTCTTTGGAAATACCCTCGCCGAACATGATGTCAAATTCTGCCTCTTTGAACGGGGGAGCAAGCTTGTTTTTAACAACCTTTGCTCTGGTGCGGTTGCCGATAACCTCGGAGCCGTCTTTGATTGATTCGATTCGTCTGATGTCAATTCTCACTGAAGAATAGAATTTGAGTGCACGTCCGCCGGTGGTTACTTCAGGGTTGCCATACATAACGCCAACCTTTTCACGAAGCTGGTTGATGAAAATTGCAACAGTGTTTGATTTGTGAATAACACTGGTGAGCTTTCGAAGTGCCTGAGACATGAGACGGGCGTGGAGACCCACATGGGAATCACCCATAACGCCTGCAATTTCAGCCTTTGGAACAAGAGCCGCAACGGAGTCTACAACAATAACATCAATTGCACCGCTTCGGGCAAGAGCTTCGGCAATTTCAAGAGCCTGTTCGCCCGTGTCGGGCTGGGAAACTATGAGACGGTCAATGTCTACGCCGAGTTTGGCTGCATAGATGGGATCGAGTGCGTGTTCGGCATCGATGAATGCAACTTCACCGCCAAGCTTTTGCGCTTCGGCAATTGCATGGAGCGAAACGGTTGTTTTACCGGAAGATTCGGGTCCGTAGATTTCTACAATTCTTCCCCTGGGAAGTCCGCCTATGCCAAGGGCAAGGTCAAGTGCAAGGGAACCTGTGGGAATGACATCCACACTGATTTTGGGAGCATTACCAAGTCTCATTATTGAGCCCTCGCCAAATGTTTTTTCAATTTGGGCAAGAGCCGCGTTAATGGCTTCATCGCGATTTCCCTTTTTGGAATCTATAGCCATTTTTTCTTTTGCCATATCTATCACCTCATTAAAGATTATTATACTGAATTCACATATTAATATTTTTCAAAACAATTTCAAAAACCCTGCACACGGTTTGCTCTCTCACAGACTGTCTGTCGCCTGTGAGATTAAGCTTTTCAAAAAAGGTGTTACCGCCCTTTTTGGCACAGCCCACATACACAAGACCGACGGGCTTTTCTTTTGTGCCACCGCCGGGGCCTGCAATTCCGCTGACGGAAACCGCAATGTCTGCTCCGGAGACTTTAAGCGCCCCCTCCGCCATTTCGCAAACGGTCTCGCTGCTTACTGCGCCGTAATTTTTGAGGGTTTCGCCGTTTACACCCAAAAGCGTTATTTTTGCTTGGTTGCTGTAGGTAATAAAACCGTAGCCGTAATATTCGGAAATACCGGGAACGGCTGTGAGATATTGCCCAATCATGCCCCCGGTACAGCTTTCAGCTGTGGAGAGGGTTTTTCCTGTTTGTTTCAGAGCTTTGTAGACTTCATCTGCAAGCTTTGTGAGTTTTTCGTTTGTCATATTTCCACCAATTCCGTTCCTTCAACAGCTTCGTCAATGAGTCTTTCAATGTCGAGCTTGCTTTGGGAAAGCAGAACCTTTTCCGGTTTTGGTTTTGTTGATGGGTGACGGGGTGTAAACACCGTGCAACAGTCCTCATAGGGAAGAATTGAGGTTTCGTAGGTATCGATTTTGCGAGCTATTTCAACAATTTCTTCTTTGTCCATTCCGATGAGTGGTCTGAAAACAGGCATGGAAACCGCATCATCGGTAACCGCCAGTGCGCCCATGGTCTGACTTGCAACCTGACCAATGCTCTCGCCGGTGACAAGCGCCTGACATCCTCTTGACTCTGCAATGCGCTGAGAAATAGCCATCATGAAACGTCTCATAACCAGAGTGAGATGCTCCTCGGGGCATTTGTCTCTGATTTGGAGCTGAATGTCGGTGAAGGGCACAATGTGAACCTTGAGACCTGTGCAATAGCCGCCAATTATCCTTGCAAGCTCAAGGACTTTATCCTTGGCACGGTCTGATGTGTAGGGATAGCTGAAAAAGTGAACGGCTTCGAGATATACTCCCCTTTTGCCAATCATGTAGCCTGCAACGGGGCTGTCGATTCCGCCCGAGAGCAAAAGCATTGCCTTGCCGTTTGAACCCGAAGGCATGCCACCTGCACCGGGAATGCGGTCGAGGTGAACATAGCCGTTTTCTCTTATTTCAACATACACATTTATTTCGGGATTTTTAACATCAACCGTGAGATTCGGAAAGCTTTCGAGAAGTCTGCCGCCAACCTCGGTGCAGATTTCGGGAGATGTCATGTAAAAGGTTTTGTCGGAGCGTTTTGCAATTACTTTGAAGGTTTTTGCCGCCGAAAGCTCGGACGAAAAATTGGCAACAACGGTTTCTGCCAGCTTATCAATGTCCTTTGGTGCAGGATATGCCACAACAATTGACACAATGCCGAAAACCTTTTTGAGCTTTTCCACAATGGATTCCACACAGGAATCGTCATCGGGCTCGATGTAGATTGTAGCCTGGGCGCAGTGAATTTTGATGCTGCACTCATCCTTTAGAGCTTTTTTTATGTTTTTAACAAGCAAATTTTCAAACACGGGGCGGTTCATTCCCTTTAAAATGATTTCACCGTATCTTACAAGCACCTGTCTGTTCATATGAAAATTCCTTTCGTTTATCGCATTATTTTACGAAGAAGCGGCACTTCCTTTTGAAGCACCTTGCACACTTGGTCAATTTCTTCCTTTGTGTTCATGGCAGACAGCGAAAATCTTATGGCGCTGTCTATCACATCATTTTTAAGCTTCATTTCCTTTAACACATAGCTGAACTTATTCTTTTTGGAATTGCAGGCAGAGCCCGTTGAAACATAAATTCCGTTTGATTCGAGAACATGGAGCAAAACCTCCGACTTAACTCCCGGGAAAGAAATGTTTGCTATGGAATAAATTGAATTTTCGGGTGAATTAACCACCACATTTTCCAAAGTTTCGCAAAGGGTTTTGATGAGAGTGTTTTTAAGCTCCGAAACCTTTTGGCTGTCGGAGTCAAGAGATGCAAGCTTCATTTGTGCCGCTTTTGCAAAGCCTGCGACGGCGGCAATGTTTTCGGTTCCGGATCTTAGTCCCTGCTCCTGCTTTCCGCCAAAAACAATTGGATTTATTTTGACACCCTTTCTCACATAGAGTGCGCCGATTCCGTTGGGACCGTGAATTTTGTGAGAAGAAACCGAAAGAAGGTCGATTTTGCTCTTTGTCACATTTATGGGTATTTTGCCGTAGGCTTGTACCGCATCCACATGAAGCATACATTTTTTGTGGTCACAGAGGGCGGATATTTTGTCTATGGGGAAAATTGCCCCGTTTTCATTGTTCACATACATGAAACTTAAAAGAATTGTGTTGTCATCAATTGCGGCTTCAAGCTCATCAAGGAGCGGAAAGCCCTCTGAATCAACGCCGATTCTCACAACCTCAAAGCCTTCTTCTTCGAGCTTTGCAAAGGCTTCGAGCACTGCGGCATGTTCGGTGGTCTGGGTTATGATGCGGTTGCCCGAGCGTTTGTTTGCATGGGCATAGCCAATGATTGCAATGTTATCGCTTTCTGTTCCTCCCGAAGTAAAGTATATCTCCGAAGGTGTCCCATAAACCGTACTTGCAATGATTTTTCTCGACTGTGTGAGAAGATCCTCCGCCTGCTTTCCCATGCGGTGAAGTGCCGAGGGGTTGGCATAGTTTTGGAGCATTGTATTGTAAACAGTTTGCGCAACCTCGGGATATACGGCGGTTGTGGCACTGTTGTCAAGGTATATTTCCATTTGCTTTCTCTTTTCTGATTTGTTTTTATTAACACATAAAAATACAGTTTATATTATATCACAAATCAGCTGTATTTTCAAGATAAAATTCAAATTGAAGTTTGCAGGGGTCAAATTGGAGTTTATCGGGGAGTTTAAAAAATAATAATGAAAATCAACCACGGGGCATTTCCCGAAAACACATACGAACTTTCGCATGAAAATTTCGAAAATTTGATGTCCCACACGAACCGCTCCGCACCGCATCAACCGGATGCGTGCTCGCTAATTTTGGCTATTTAAGGAAACTGATTTACGCCAAAATTTTCGGCGTGACATCAAATTTTCGAAACCGTTCGTATGACTGTTTTCTGAAAATGCCCCGTGGTCGATTTTGCCGAGTTTGTGCGACTTTCA
>JAFQHQ010000119.1 GCA_017397885.1 Clostridia bacterium
ATTGTTCCGGCAGCAAAAAGCGGAATACTTACATCTGTTGCACTCGGTATTGGCAGAAGCATCGGCGAAGCAATGGCGGTTATGATGGTATCGGGTAATGTTGCAAATATGCCCGGACTTTTCAAAAGTGTGCGTTTTCTCACAGCGGCAGTTGCAAGTGAAATGTCATACTCATCCGGACTTCAGCGAGAGGCACTTTTTTCTATCGCACTGGTACTGTTCGTGTTTATATTGATAATCAACCTTGTGTTGAATTTGATAGTAAAAAAGGATAAGGAGTGAACGTATGCAAGATAAAATATCAACATCAAGAAAATTAAAATGTGCTATCTTAAATATTTTGATGTACTTATCAACAGGAATAATATGCCTTATTCTTCTCGGACTTATGGGATATATCTTATACAGAGGGCTGCCACATATTTCACTCGATTTTCTTACATCAAAGTCCAGCCTTATCCGTGAAACTGTCGGCATACTTCCAAACATATTAAATACCATATATATTATTTTAATAACACTTGTTATTGTACTTCCCATCGGTGTCGGAGCGGCAATATACTTAAATGAATATGCAGAAAATAAAAGCAAAGTCCGTATAATTGAGCTTGCAACAGAAACGCTTTCAGGTATTCCGTCAATTATTTATGGATTGGTGGGTATGCTGATATTTGTTCAGTTTTTTTCACTCGGTACAAGCTTGCTCGCAGGTTCGCTTACACTTGTTATTATGACACTTCCAACAGTTATAAGAACAACACAAGAGAGCTTAAAAACTGTTCCGCAAGGCTACCGTGAAGGATCACTCGCATTAGGTGCCGGAAAATGGTATATGATTAGGACTGTGGTACTTCCGTCAGCTGTTGACGGAATTGTAACAGGCTGTATTTTATCAATCGGAAGAATTGTCGGCGAAAGTGCGGCACTTCTCTTTACTGCAGGCATGGCAAACGAAGTTCTTGGAATTATAGATGCGATTAAGCCGGGTAATGCAGGCTCATCGCTTACAGTTGCACTTTATATGTATGCAAAAGAACGAGGCGAATTGGAAATCGCATTTGCAATAGCGGCAATACTTTTAGTGCTTACCTTTGTAATCAATATGAGTGCAAAGCTTACGGCAACAATGCTGAAAAAGAAAGGAGCAAAATAATGGGCAAAATCTGTGCAAAAAACCTTAATTTATGGTACACTACAAATCACGCCTTAAAGGATGTGAGCATTGCGCTTCCCGAAAGACAGATTACTGCGTTAATCGGGCCTTCGGGATGCGGTAAATCAACATTTTTGAAAAGCCTTAACCGTATGAATGATTTGGTTGAGGGGTGCAGAATCGAGGGAGAAATAACCCTTGACGGAGTTGACATTTATAAGGATATGGATGTCAATATTTTAAGAAAAAAAGTGGGCATGGTTTTCCAAAAGCCTAACCCGTTCCCAATGAGCATTTATGACAACATTGCATACGGTCCCCGTATTCACGGCATTAAGTCAAAGGTAGCCTTAGACGAAATAGTTGAACGCTCTTTAAGACAGGCTGCTATTTGGGACGAATGCAAAGACCGTCTTAAAAAGAGTGCTCTCGGTATGAGTGGCGGTCAGCAGCAAAGACTTTGCATTGCAAGAGCATTGGCGGTAGAGCCGGATATTCTTTTGATGGACGAGCCGACATCAGCGTTAGATCCTATTTCCACATCAAAAATCGAAGATTTGGCAGTAGAGCTTAAAGAAAAATATACAATTGTTATGGTTACACATAATATGCAGCAGGCGGCAAGAATTGCAGACAAAACTGCATTTTTCCTGCTTGGTGAAGTCATAGAGTTTGACGAAACTGAAAAAATGTTCTCTACACCTGCGGACAAGAGAACCGAAGATTATATTACAGGAAGGTTTGGTTGATATGAGAAATAGATTTGATGAACAGTTAAACAACCTGAATAATGAGCTTATTACAATGGGGGCACTTTGTGAAGAAGCAATTTCATCTGCGGTAAAACTGCTTATTGATAATGATGTAAAAATGAAAGAAAATGTCCTTGATGCCGATAAGCAGATAGACCAAAAAGAAAGAGATATTGAAACTCTTTGTATGAAGCTTTTAATGCAGCAACAACCCGTTGCAAGTGATTTAAGGACAATATCCTCTGCACTTAAAATGATTTCCGATATGGAGCGTATCGGAGACCAGGCATCCGATATTGCAGAAATTGCGGAATATGCTTACGGTAGCGGTATGGAAAGCGAAACGCACATTGCAGAGCAGGCAAGAGCAACAATCCAAATGGTTACAGACAGCATTGACTCTTTTGTAAAAAAAGATGTTGATTTGGCTCATACAGTAATCGAGCATGATAACATCGTTGATGATTTATTTGACAAAGTTAAGGGTGAGCTTATAAGTGCTATCGAAAACAAGGCGGCAAATGCAGAAGCACTTATTGACTTACTTATGATTGCAAAGTATTTTGAGCGTATCGGAGACCACGCAGAAAACATCGCTGAATGGGTAATCTACTCCATCACAGGAAAACACGTATAATACAGCGTATAAACACGTACATCTCACTATTATTCGTGGCTCGAAGTACAAAAAAGTACGACTTCGCCACTCATAACAGCAATCTGCACGCGTTTCTGTCGCTGTCTTAAAAAGTGTTTTCTTGAAAATACACACATTTTATGGTAAAATATATATGTAAATCGTGTTTCGGAGGTGAAAA
>JAFQHQ010000120.1 GCA_017397885.1 Clostridia bacterium
CTGCGAGCATATCCAAAAGTTTTCCCGATGGCAGTATGAAGTCTGCATTAATATCTTTTGCGGCATTGGCATAGGCGGCTTCTACCTTCGCAAACATCTCTTTGGGAGTGGCGAAATTAAATTTTGAAAGTGCCGGTGCTTCTTTGTCATATGCCCAGGTTTGGTGAATAACAATTTTTGCTTTTGGCACGCATTTCCTCACATACTCCGCAAGGGCACCAAGGTATGGCTGATATGTTTCATAATCGGGAGAGCGGGGACTTCCCTGCAGGCGAAACCTTTGTGGCTCCACATTGGGCAGAATTCAGGCGAGTTCGGATACTGACGCATCTGCTTATGCAAAATATAGGTGGTATGTGCTTTTGGCTCCATTTGTCTCACAAATTATTTTTTTGTGTCCGTAATCACAATAGAGTTTTAAGCTTGTCAAAAATTCTCTCGGCTATAGTTTTCATTCCAAGGTCTCCGGGATGATTGGCAACTCCGCTATGCTCAAAAAGTCCGATTGCCTTCATATCGTCTCTTTCTCCAAGATCGCTTATATACACAAACGGAGAGCCTGTTTCCTTGGCATATTCTTCCATTATTTCATTTCCGGGATGCTGGAAAAAGCTTGTTGTAAAAACAAATTTTGCTTTTTTCGATTGGTTCAGAAACTCAAGAAGTGATATCATATTTTTCTTAAATACTGCAGGCTCAAAATCCTGATGAGGGCAGTTTTCGAGAAATCTCACCACGATAATATCCGCATCAAATTTCCCGGCATTTTCAAAAAGGTGATGGATGGTTTCACCTTCCTTGTATTTTCTTTCCCATTCTGCTACCTGACAGATGCAAAAGCTTGAATCGGGAATAACTTCGGTTATTTTATCTGCTAAAATGTGAACATAATCATTCTCAGTACAGGAAGCCGCCATTCCATGTTCAAAATTCCAGCCTATTTCGGGACGGGGGCTGTGAAGGGTGATGGAATTACCCACAAACATTACCTTTTCCCCGCTTCCTCCCTGATTCATAAAACGCACAACACCGCTTTCCGGAAGCTGATTTTTGCTGTCGACGGTATTCTTTTTGAGCTGTGCATAGGAATCGTTGTCAGCTTTATAGATTATATTTTCGGTATATTCTTCCATTATAAAATGTTCCTCTTTTATTTCGGTAAGTAATTTATCATTCCAAAAAACATTCTTAATCTCAATGTTTTTTGTTTTGTGATTTTCGTCATATCCCTTAAAGTGGAAGTGTGGCTCTTTGTTGCCGTAAAGATGTATATTTTCAAATTTGATATCGTGACATTTACCTCTGCGTGAGCCTCCTGCAGAATATTCAAAGTGATATGTCGTGGTAACTTCACCAAGATTAGGTGTATAATCGGCGGTGAGGTCTGTGTATTTGTCGGCATCGGATTTTTGAAGAGCGGGGCACATAAGTAAATCGTCATATTCCACGTTTATGTTTCTGTATATTACGTCAAAAACATCTGCATAATCAACATTACAACAGTCGAGAACTGTGCTTGTGGCGTGGATTATGTCGCAATCTTCAAATACTATTGATGACATTTCCTCGGCTCGGGTTTCGGCACCTATCTCAAGACATTTGCCCCAATCGTTCCATATAACGCAGTTTCTGACCAGGACGTTTTTGAAAACATCATAGCTTTTGCCGTTTCTGTACATTGCTTTTTTTACCGCTTCTTCCACATCACCTTCATAATAGCAGTCAAATCCCTTAACGCAGATTGAATCATCAAATGAACGGATAAAGCAGTTTTCAATGAGCACATCTTCGCAGTTGTGCATATCAATTCCGTCGGAATTGTATCTCCAGCATCCGATGATTTTTACGTTGGAAATGCGCAAATTTTTGCATCCGATGGGGCGAATGTTGTACACGAGAGAATCACGGATTGTTATGCCGTCTATTTCGACATTTGTACAATACTCAATCTGAACGGTGTGAGGTCTTTTCACATTTTTAACTGCGGTGTCGTTGTTTTCGGCAGAGCATTCAAAAAGAATTGTACCTTCGTTGCGGCTGTTGTCAAGGATACCTCTTCCGACAATTTTTATGTTTTCGGCATCATTTGCTCTTACACATCCGTAAACGACCGCTCCTTCATCAATAAAAAGAGTCTGATTGCTTTTAAGGGTTATAAACCCTGCATCGTGTTCGCCTTTGCCGAAATATATGACATCATCGGAATTTGTGTCAATATCATAATTTGACATAGTGTCCGCAAAAATATGCAGTGCGCTTTCTCTACCAAAGGGTTCAACGGTGAAGAAGGCAGGCTTTTTCAATGTGAAGCAAATTGTTCCGTCTTTTATTTCAGGATTGATTCCCAGAGAATGCGGACGGATTTCGACCTTTTCAAACGACTTTTGGGGTGTTATTTCAAAGTGCAGCTCTTCGTCGGTTGCAAGAGATAAAAAGTTAATAAGCTCAGACTGGTCGAGACTGCGCTGATGTCCCGGCCAACGGCGGTTAAACGGAACCTTTGAAACTCTTGCACTGTCAAGGGCTACCGCTTCCCCGTTTATCTTTACAATATAGTCATTACATTTATTATCGGTTTCTGTTACGGGATAAAGCTTATACAAATTAATCGTCCTTTCGCATTTAATAATGAAAGTATACTACATACAAGAACAAAATAATATGTATAAAATTAATATTTCGGGTAATTTGTTAATTGCTTTTTTGCTATGGTTATGATAATATGTTCAGAGAGGGTGAATATGTATGTATGGATATAAAATAAAATTCAATTCTTTGCCTGTTTCTTTGTGGGCGTGTGCTACAACTGTTACGGACTATATGTGGGAAAACAGACACAATAAAAATATGATAGAGATTTCGGTGTCTTCATTCACCAAAAAAACCAAAATTATTAACGGAAAAACATATGTTGTACACGGAAATGACATATCCTGCATAGTGGGTGATGATGATGTGAAATGCTTTTGCGAAACAAATTCTCCCATATCCATAACCTCGGTTGCGGTGATGATACCTGATCTGGAATGTACGAAATGTGAGTTTGGAGAGAATGATTTCAGAGATGAATCTGTAATATTGCTTCCGCAATTTATAAATAATCCGCCTGATTCCCTTAACCTTTATGCGATTAAAGCTCTGCATAATATGATAAAATATAATTTACCTTCCGGCGAAGCCATGAAAAAAGTTTTTGCGGCAGAATTTATAGGACTATTGTGTGAAATTGACAGGGCAGTGCGAAACATTGACGAAGAAAGCAAAGCAAATTATTATATCAAAAAAATTGACAGATTTATCGATGATCACTACAGTGAAAAGATTTCTCTGAAGCAAATTGCAAATGAACTTAATCTCTCGACGGTTTATGTTTCGTCTGTTTATAAAGCTTCAACCGGCATCACTTTTTCACAGCAGCTTTTGAACGTGAGAATGTTAAATGCCGAAAGGCTTCTGACAAATCATAATTTGCCTGCGGCAAAGGTGGCGGAGTACTGCGGATTTTGTAATGAAAGCTACTTCAGAAAAACATTTAAAAAGTATTTTAAAATAAATATAAAAGATTATCGTAACATGAAAAACGGAATCACATTATATCACGACAAACCTTTAAGGAAAAAATAATACCCGGCTATCTATTTGATTTTGTATTCAAGGTTGTTTTTAAACTTGTGGGGAACAAGCTTAAAACCGATTATGTTATGACCAACAACGGCGATGACATCATGCCCTTTGGAGTTGGCGGTCACGAAGGCTACTATTGCCCGGAAGGCATTGAAAATCCCGAATATGCTTTTGTGCTAATTTGATTAAAATTACAGTTTATTTATTGCAAATTCAAATTGGGGTTTGTCGGGGGGTTTGAAGATGGAATTGACACCGGAGCGAGAGCCTCCCTTGTGTAAAGGGAGGGGGACCGCGTAAGCGGTGGAGGGATTGTAACAAACTGCCTCAATTGCAGTATTTGTGATTGTTTGAGAGTTTATTATTTAACAATCCCTCAGTCACTTCGTGACAG
>JAFQHQ010000121.1 GCA_017397885.1 Clostridia bacterium
AAAAAGGAATTAGACACCTTTAAAAGAATTAATCTTCTGTATAAATATGTAAAGTATTGTAACAATTAATTAAACTCCATTAAACTTGATTTAAAAATAATAGCATAAGTTAATTATAAATTGTTAGAACATTGTTTGTGAAAAATATACTATTTTATATAGTAGAAATAATAAATTAATATAATGTATTTGGCAGGGGAGCCTTTCTCTCTTGCGTCAATCAGCTCGCCAAACCCCAATTTATATCACTGAACCATTACTTCAAGATTTTCTCCGTAAGGTTCATTGCCCAAAGCCTTCCACATAAATGCTTTTGCTTTTGTGGAGTCGGAAGAAACAGTGATTGCATCAGTCTCGATAAGTTTTTCAAATGCTCCCGATTTAACTTCAACGGTTTTGAGGCTTACGCCTTCAAGAGTGTCGTCATTATAGTCTGCAATGGCAATTACAACTGTCATGTTTTCGGATGTTTTGTTGGTGATTGATGTAATTGCTTTGTAGGAAGCACCTTTTGAAAGAACGGTAAGACCTTCTGCATCATAGCCGTCTGCATTGTCAGCTGCTACTATTTTAACTTCTTCAACTGTTTTAAATTCGGGGTCTATGATTTCATAGGTAATTGTCGGATTATAATAATAACTGTTTGTACCGTGGGCGCTCTGAGTAGATCCAAGGCTTGTTATACCAAGATACATATAAGTCTGATTTTTTGCAAGACATTCTCTGACATAGGAGGTTACATCACCGGTACAAAGAGGCATGGTAGCAAGAGTTTTGCTTGTATCATAAACAGAGTCGGAATCCTGCGCATAGTATTCTGATTTCCAACCGTTTGTTTTGAGAGAGGTTATTATTGTATTTACCGCTTCGTCATTAACTGTAATAGTTGTGGTATCCCATGCTTCGCCGGGCAATTTGAAGAACGAAGATTTTGCACTTTCGGAAGACGAGTTTTCGGCATATGTAATCTTGTAATTATCTATCAGACCGGATTCTATCCGGGGTAATTTTACTTTGTACAAAATAAACTTATTGTTTCTCAAGTCAACATCGCTTCCGCCTCTTGCAACCGATACAGGAGCCGAAGCTGTAACGTGTACTGCTGTTATCTGTGATTTGTCTTCATTAACAACTGTTTTTGCTCCTGTGGTAAAGCTTACAGTTTGCGAAATTGTCTGATTGTATTTATCTGTAGCATTAATTTCAACTGTATAATCTGAATACTGACCAAAAGTTGCATTAACCGTAACTTTTGAACCGCTTATTGTTGTAGCTGCGGCCGCACCGTTAACAAGCACTGTTGCCTCTTTAACGGAATTTGAGAATGTAAAATATACTTCAGCTGATGCCGAAACACCTGTCGCACCGTTTGCCGGACTGCTTTCTGCCAATGTCATGGGGTCAGCATCCGCCTCGGTGTATGTGTAGGATGTATTATATCCTGCTTCAATTGCCTTTGCCGAAGAGGGAGAATACATATACGCAGTGGTGTTATAATGATTTGCACCAAGAAGAATGTAATCTTCAGCACCGGCATCAATACATTCATTCATGTATGTTGTAAGGTCAACTGTATTTTGGTAAGCATTGTATTGGTCATAAATAACCTTACCCAAATCCACAGTGGTTACAGAATCCATTGCATTGTAGGTCTTGTTAGCAGTTTTTGTTATCTGTTTATCAAGTTTTTCGGCAATGCCTTCAGAAGAAAGAGTTAATCCTAAAAATTCTTCCGATGTAATATCGTATTGTGGAACTTTTATGTACTGGCAAACACTGCCTGCGCCCGTGTAGTGGGTGAATGTATATGAATCTATTTTTTTACCGGGCTGTGTTTCGGGAATGGGAAGAACATAAATTACCATTGTATTTCTTTTCAAAGAAAGAAATGTAGAATTGGCAGTAATTCCGTTTGTGCCAAACGTATACATGTTATCGGTAAAATTGACTGTTTTACTTTCGGAAACTATTGCCGTGTCCTCCGCAAAAACAACAACCGATGTTGCCATAAGACAAATTATGGCAATAACAGAAATTAATTTTTTAATCATTTTTTTCATTTAATATACACCTCTTATTATTACTTACCGTAGCAATTGGCATTGGTCCATGCTCTGTACACAAGGAGTGTTGCCTGTTCGCGTGTTGTGTTTGCTTTGGGCATTATGTTGCCGTTTTCATCGCCTTTCATAACACCGAGACCGTATACATAATCCACAGAGTCAACTGCCCATTCGGAAATTTCACTGCTATCGGGATATGTTGCTTTTTCAAAAGTGATTTCGGGGTTAATGATTGTGCAAGCACGCTGAATCATTGCAGCCATTTCTTCTCTGGTGATGTTTTTATCGGGAGCAAATTCTTCGTCGGAGAATCCGTTTACAACACCAAGACCGTAGGCATAGGCAACGGCTTCGTTTGCAGTGTCGGCAAATTTTGCTGTTCTTGAGGTTTCAAGATTTTCGGGGAGCATGTTTACTACCATTTCACAAAATTCTTCTCTTGTGATTTTTTCGGTGTAGTTAAAGCCGAGTTTCTGAGGCATAATGCCCGATGCAAAAGCAAGAGAAATCTCTTTTTGCGCCCAGTCGTTTGAGCCGTGGAGTGAAATTGTTTCGGGAAGACTTTCTCCTTCAAACATCACATCCATTGCAATGTCTGCAAACACTCTGTAGCCTGCGGCATTGGGATGGAGGAAGTCACCGAAAAGCTCGGGAGAATCTTTTGTGGGAGTGAAGAAATCGATTGCTGTTGCACCTGTTTCTTCAATAACCTTGTACACTCCGGGAATGCCCTCTTCTTCAAGAATTTTGGGAGAACGTTCACCGTAGACATTTTCTTTGAAGATTCGTGGAGGAATGCCAACGAATACTTCAAGCTCGGGGTTCTTTTCTTTATATTTGTTTATCATATCAACATAATCCGATACGAAATTATCTTTGCCTGTATCCCAGTTTTCGTTTTTGATGTCGTTTGTGCCGAACATAATAAAGAGAATGTCGGCATCATATTCGAGAGAATTTTTGTATTCTTCGGTTGTGTTGTAGGGTTTTACGGAAGAATAGAGAGCTGACATTGCAGGTTTACCGAAGTTTGCAATTTCGTAGCTTTTGCCTATTCTTGATTTGATAACAGATGGGAAGGATTCGGGAATGGGATCGGGAATTCCTGCACCGTAGGTAATTGAGTCACCGACAAAGGCAATTTTTTCTTTGTCGGTTGTGTGGTTATAGAGCCACTGGAGAAGCTCAGGCTCTGCATAGCCATTGTCCCATGCATTGTGCTTGCGGTCAAAATAGGGACTGAATTTAACTTCGCCCTGAGCTTTGGTGAGAGCTTCAACCATAGCGAGAGTACCCTCACAGGATACCGTGCCGTCTAAAAGCTGATGGAAAGTCCAAACGGGAGTTTCGGCAATTTCCGAAGCTTTTGCAATGTCCCCTGCTCCACCCATGGGTGCTGCTGCCGCAAACATGCCGGGATAGCGTGCAAGAAGATCCCACACACCAAAACCGCCCATGGAAAGACCTGTTGCATAAAGACGGGTTTCGTCGATATTGTAATTTGTTTTAATATTTTCAATGAGTTCTGCAACCGCTGTCATGTGTGTGCTGATTGCAACTTCTTCAAGGCTGTAGGACGGGTCGGGTTTAGTGCCCCAGGGAGTGTCAACCCACTGCTGTTCTTTGGCACATTGAGGAGCAACAATGATAAATTCTTTGCTTGTGTCAATTTCGACTCCGTCATATGTAACCTTTTCACCGCCAATTATACGGTTTAAAAGACCTGTGTTAACGGAAACCTGACTGTTGTTGTCGTCACCGCGATTTCCTGCACCGTGCAAAAAGAGAAGGAAAGAATATTCCTTGTTTGCATCATAGTCTTCAGGCACATAGAGTCTGTAGGGCATTTCGAGACCGTTTGAAGCTTCAAACACTTCTTTGGTCATAACTTCTGCCGCAAGATTTTTGGGTGCGGTTTCTTCGGCTGATACCGTGATTATGCTTGCAAAGATAAGCACAATTGAAAGTAACAGAGCTAAACTTCTTTTCATTTTCATAAAAATCCTCCTTTAAATATATAAAAATCAATAACTTTCTTGTTTAAATTATATCATTCATCCATGTTATTTGACAATGTTTATAAGTTCGCAATTTATGGAAAATCTTCCAAACAAAAATCGTTTTTTTGTTGACAAACAAGTTTATATTTGTTATGATATAAAAAGAATCTGCAAAGGATTGATTGTAGTGAAGCTAAAATATGATGTAAAAAAACTTGAAGAACTGGCAAAAGACTATTCTGTTGTTGCAGGGGGCATCAGAATAAGAATTATCGATTTGAACATAGAAGATGAAAATCCGAATATAGGAGTAATTGCCAGCTCCCCATACAAGAGACCGGAATTTTGTCAAAAAATGCTCTCCTGCAAAGAAAGTGAATTAAAATGCAAAGAAATTGAAACGCATACGACCCAAAATCGCTCTTTTAACGATGTTTTTACTGCAACCCCTTGTCATGCCGGAATTGTTGAAGCAATGTATCCCATTGTAAAGGACAACAAAAAAATCGGATATATTCTCTTTAGTGCAATGAGAACCAAAGACAATATTTATGACTTTGCAAAGGAACTTAACTACCCCCTTGATGATATTGAAGAGTTAAATAAGATTTATCAGAAAATGGAATATTATGACGAAGAACGCATTGAGTGCATTGGCAGAATTGCGGCAATTCTTGCATCATACATTATGTCAGACTCCATTGTGAGTGTGGAATATGATGCTCTGACCAAACAGGCAATGGACTATATTGAAGAAAACCTCGGTAAACCGTTGAAGGTAAGCGACATATGCAAAGCTCTCAACATTTCGAAAACCGCACTTTACAATATGTTCAGGACTTCGCTCAATTGCACGGTCAATGAATTCATTACAAACAAAAGGCTTTCCAGGTCAAAGATTCTGCTGACCACAACAGATAAACCCATTGTTACCGTAAGCGAAGAAATTGGTTTTACAGATTACACATATTTTTGCAAGCTTTTCAAAAAAAGCATGGGAGTAACTCCATTGAAATATAGAAAAACACACAGATAACATTTATACAAATTCCGGAACAAAAACACATAAATCAATTGACTATGGCTTAATATTATGATATAATATTTAGATGTGTAATGATTAGAATATAACCAAAGAATTGAGAGAATACGGTTTGCAGTGATACAAAACCGTCATGATAATCCTGTTCTTAAAAGCAAAGGAGATGTAATAAAATGAAACTTGGCGTGGTAGGGTTACCAAATGTTGGTAAAAGTACCCTTTTTAATGCAATAACACAGGCAGGAGCAGAAGCGGCAAACTATCCTTTCTGCACAATTGAGCCAAATGTGGGCATTGTAACCGTTCCCGACGAAAGAATAGACAAGCTCGCCGAAATGTATGACCCCGACAAAATTACATATGCAACAGTTGAATTTGTTGACATTGCAGGTCTTGTTAAGGGTGCAAGCAGAGGCGAAGGTCTCGGCAACAAATTTCTTTCACATATCAGAGAAGTTGATGCAATTGTCCATGTTGTGAGATGCTTTGAAGATGACAACATTGTTCATGTTGACGGATGCATCGGACCAAAGCGTGACATCGAAACCATTAACATGGAGCTTATTTTTGCCGACATGGAAATGGTTGAAAAGAGAATTGACCGCACCAAAAAAGCAATGAAGGGCGGCGACAAAAAGTTTCTCAAAGAACTCAACATGCTCGAACGAATTTATGCTACACTCGAAGAAGGCAAGAGCGTCAGAACAATGGAATTTGACAAAGAGGAAGAAGAGCTTTTGAAAGAAGTTGCTCTCCTTACTAAAAAACCTGTTATCTACGCCGCAAATGTTTCGGACGAAGACTTTGCAAACGGTATTGACGACAACAAATTCATAAAAGAAGTAAACGAAATCGCCCTTGAAGAAGGCAGTGAAGTTCTCCCCATTTGTGCAAGACTCGAAGAAGAAATCATTGAGCTTGAAGACGAAGAAGAAAGAAAAGCATTTCTCGATGACCTGGGCATTGAAGAATCCGGTCTTAACCGTCTCATTAAAAAAAGCTATTCACTTCTCGGTCTCATAAGCTATCTCACCGCAGGCAAACCCGAAGTGAGAGCATGGACAATCAAAAACGGCACAAAAGCTCCCCAGGCAGCAGGCAAAATCCACACAGACTTTGAAAAAGGATTTATCAGAGCGGAGGTTGTTGCATTTAATGACCTTATGGAATGCGGAACATATGCCGCCGCAAGAGACAAAGGTCTTGTGCGTCTTGAGGGAAAAGAATATGTTATGAATGACGGAGACATTGTTCTTTTCAGATTTAACGTATAATATTCATAAAAAGTACACAATCTGTATAATTTAACAAAAAAGTCAGGCATTTTAACATAAATTTCGGATTGTTTACCATTGATTTTTTTGTTGGAAAAATTTATTATATAAATATAAATTAGCACTCTGAACAAAAGAGTGCTAATTCTACAAATTAATACATATCCCCTATTACGGGGTAATTTCAGGAGGTAATAAAAATGACAATTAAACCCTTGGCAGACAGAGTCGTTATTCAGATGACCGAAAGCGAAGAAACAACCAAAAGCGGTATCGTTCTTCCCGGAAGCGCTCAGGAAAAGCCTCAGGTTGCAGTTGTTACTGCAGTAGGCCCCGGCGGCGTTGTTGACGGAAAAGAAATCGTTATGGAAGTTAAAGTCGGCGACAAAGTTTTAATCAGCCAGTATGCAGGCACAAAGGTTAAGCTTGACGGCGTTGAAAACATCATCGTAAGACAAAGCGACATTCTCGCAATTGTAGAATAATTCTCGGAGGTATTGTATCATGGCTAAACAGGTATTATTTGGCGAAGAAGCCAGAAGAGCTCTTCAGGCAGGTGTTGACCAGCTTGCTGACGCTGTTAAAATCACACTCGGACCCAAAGGCAGAAACGTTGTTCTTGACAAAAAATTCGGTTCTCCCCTCATCACAAATGACGGTGTGACAATTGCTAAAGAAATTGAGCTTGAAGATGCATTTGAAAACATGGGTGCACAGCTCGTTAAAGAAGTTGCAACAAAAACAAACGATGTTGCAGGTGACGGTACAACAACCGCTACACTTCTTGCACAGGCAATCATCAGAGAAGGTCTCAAAAACGTTGCCGCAGGCGCAAACCCCATGATTGTTAAAAAAGGTATTCAGAAAGCTGTTGAAGCTGCAGTTAAATATATTCAGGAAAACAGCAAAAAAGTTAGCGGAAAAGAAGACATTGCAAGAGTTGCATCAGTTTCTGCCGCAAACGAATATATTGGTAACCTCATTGCAGATGCAATGGAAAAGGTAACAAGTGACGGTGTTATCACTGTTGAAGAATCCAAAACAGCTGAAACCTACTGTGATGTTGTTGAAGGTATGCAGTTTGACCGCGGTTACATCTCTCCCTACATGGTGACTGATACCGAAAAAATGGAAGCTGTTATTGATGATGCTTACATCCTCATCACCGACAAGAAAATCTCCAACATTCAGGATGTTCTCCCCCTCCTCGAACAGATTGTTCAGCAGGGCAAAAAACTCATTATCATTGCAGAAGACATCGAAGGTGAAGCTCTCACAACTCTTATTGTTAACAAACTCAGAGGAACATTTACCTGTGTTGCCGTTAAAGCTCCCGGCTTTGGTGACAGAAGAAAAGAAATGCTTAAAGACATTGCTATTCTCACCGGCGGTCAGGTTATCAGCGAAGAACTCGGCTTAGAGCTCAAAGACACAACTCTTGATATGCTCGGTCGTGCAAAACAGGTTAAAGTTCAGAAAGAAAACACAATCATTGTCGACGGTCTCGGAAACTCCGATGCAATTAAAGACAGAGTAAACGTTATCAGAAACCAGATTGAAGAAACCACAAGCGAATTTGACAAAGAAAAGCTTCTTGAAAGACTTGCAAAACTCGCAGGCGGTGTTGCTGTTATCAAAGTTGGTGCGGCTACAGAAACCGAAATGAAAGAAATGAAGCTCAGAATTGAAGACGCTCTCGCAGCTACAAAAGCTGCTGTTGAAGAAGGTATTGTTGCAGGTGGCGGTACTTCCTACATCAATGCAATCAGCGCAGTTGAAAAGGCAATTGACGAAGTTGACGAAGCAGATGCTAAAACAGGTGTTAAAATCATCCTCAAAGCTTTGGAAGAACCCGTTAAGCAGATTGCTAAAAACGCAGGTCTTGAGGGCAGCGTAATTGTTGACAAAATCAAATCCAACAAAGCAGGTGTTGGTTTCAACGCTCTTATCGAAGAATATGTTGATATGGTTGAAGCAGGTATTGTTGACCCCGCAAAGGTTACAAGAAGTGCTCTCCAGAATGCTGCATCTGTTGCAAGTATGGTTCTCACAACCGAAAGCATTGTTGCAGACAAAGAAGATCCCAACGCAAATGCGGCTCCTGCAGCAGGTATGCCCGGCGGCGGAATGGGAATGTATTAATAAAAAAAATCACACAAAATTTTTCAGGCTGTGACTCCAAAAGTCACAGCCTGTTTTTATTTTTAAAAAAACCTGATTTGATTATACAGCTTCAAATCAGGTTTGTCAAATTAAATTATTTTATGACATCCAATATATCTTCAATGCCGCCAAGAACATAGGTGGGATGAATGTCGTACTTTTCAATGTCTTCTCTCGTACTTTCACCGCTTAAAACCATGACAGAATCAATGCCGGCATTTATTCCGCAGGCAATGTCTGTGTAGATTCGGTCACCGACAATGAGAGTTTCTTCTTTGGAATATCCTGTTTTTTCCATGGCAATGAGCGCCATTTCAGGCTGTGGTTTACCAATGAAGAGCGGACGACGTTTTGTTGCGTTGTAGAGCATATCACTTACGCTTCCGCAATCCGGGACATAACCATACCATGTGGGGCAAACATAATCGGGATTGGTGGCTATGTATTCGACTCCTCTGCCAAGCAGAATGCATGCATCCTCAAGCTTTTGGAATGTAAGCTCTGTGTCAAAGCCCATGACAAGACAGTCGATGTCATCTTCAAGTTTATCGGTAATGTTGAAACACGAAAGCTCTTCTTTCAAAGAATTTGTACCGAGCACATAGATTTTGTGATAGTTTTTCTGTTTCAGAAAAAGGCTTGTTGCCTGTGATGATGTTAAAAAATCGTCAGGGGTAGCATCAATGCCGAGGCTTGCAAGCTTTTCAACATATTTGTTTACGCTTTTTGAAGAGTTGTTTGTGAGAAAGAGATATTTCCCGCCTTTGTTTTTTATTGCATCCAAAAATGCCGGGGTTGCTTCAAAAAGATCGTTATCGAGATAAATGGTTCCATCCATATCCAGCAAAAAAAGCTTTTTATTTTTTAAGTTTTTCATTGGTTTGTCCTTTCAGTTTTTTACCAGAGTTCACTGTTTGAAGTTGACACCGCTACTGCTCCGGCTTTGGATATTTGTTCCACATCATTTTTGTCACGAATGAGTCCGCCTGCAATGATGGGAATGTCAACCATCGATGAAAGTTCCTTTATGGCAACGGGAATTATTCCCGGCATGATTTCAACCATATCGGGACCGGTTTTAAGCACCGATTCGGCAGTTTTTAACGACTGGGAATCGAGAATAAAAATGCGCTGAACGGTTTTGAGCTCCATATCTTTGGCAATTTTTATGAGATTTGCTCTTGTGCTTATTATGCCGTTTACTCCCATTTTTTTAACAAAACGAAGACCAAATTTGTCTTTGCCAATGCCTTCGGCAAGATCCATATGTACAAAATACGTCTTGCCGTATTCACGGCACAGCATGGCATTTTGTTCAACGGTTTCGATGTTTGGCTCAAGGTCAAAAATTATCTTTACTTTGGATTTACATGCCGAAAGAAGTGATTCTTTACCTCTGATTGCCGCAATGACAAAACAGTTTTCACTCATGTTTTCTCCCCCATTCTGTGTCTGTGACGAGCTTATTTGCCTGCAACAACAATATTTGCACCGGTATCCAAAATATTCTCACAAATTATTTTCCCCATTGAAAATTCCCCGTTACAATCGGGGCAGAGACCGTTTATAACTTTCATACAGTCTGCCATGAGTTCTTTTGGAACAGGTTTATCGGTTTTTACGGGCAAAATTTTGCCGTTTTTGGTTCTGACAGTGGTGGTGATGACCCTCACGGGATTTGTGCATTCACTTTTTGCATAAACTTCACCGCGCTTGCAGGTGTTTCCCGAAACAGAAACAACCTCTTTCCCGTCAAGCTCTACTGTGAGTCTGCATCCCATGGGACATACTATACAGGTTAATTCTCTATTCATAACTGCCTCCATTATATTGTATTTGCTCAAGCTTTGTCAATATAGATTTTCAATTCTTTTGCGTCTTTTTTCAGTGTATCCTTTTTTATGACAATATATTGCATTTCACCCGGAACAACTTTAACCTTTTTTTGCTTTACAATTATCTCCCCGTCTGCTTCGGCAAAAACCGTTACATTATCAAAAACCTGTGATACTCTGTAATAAAGCTTGATGTCTTCGGATGTGTCGGTTATTTTTTGAGGTACACTATAGCGTACTTTGCCGTCGGTGGTAACATTTATGTTACATTTTACAGTGTTTGTCTTGCCAAGAATGTATTTTGCGGCGCTTTCTCCTGCCACTTCACCTTCTTCGGACACAAAATCGGCAAGGTCGTGCACATGAAGCACATTGCCGCACGCAAACACGCCTTCAATTTCAGTTTGTCTGCTCTGATCGACACGACAACCCCTTGTGATTGAATCAAGGGTAAGACCTGCAGATTTGGAAAGTTCATTTTCGGGGATGAGACCAACAGAAAGCAACAGAGTGTCACATTCGATGTACATTTCCGTTCCTTTTATGGGTTGCATTTTTTCGTCAACCTGAGACACCGTTACGCCTTCAATTCTGTCGGTGCCGTGGATATCGGTTACTGTGTGGCTGAGATAGAGCGGAATATCAAAATCATTAAGACACTGCTCAATGTTTCTGGCAAGTCCGCCCGAATATGGCATAACTTCACACACGGCGTGAACCTTTGCACCTTCAAGGGTCATTCGGCGAGCCATGATGAGACCGATGTCACCGGAGCCCAAAATAACAACATTTTTACCGGGCATATAGCCCATCATGTTGACATATTTCTGTGCTGTTCCTGCGCTGAAAATGCCTGCCGGGCGAGTGCCGGGAATATTTAATGCACCACGGGGACGTTCACGGCAACCCATGGCAAGAATGATTGCCTTTGCCTGAATTTTTTCAACTCCCCTCTCGGAAGACATGGCTGTTATAATTTTATCTTTTGAAATGTCGGTTACAATTGTGTTGCACCACACATCAATAGGAAATTTTTTGAGTTCTGTTTCACATTTATAGGCATATTCGGGGCCTGTGAGTTCCTCTTTGAAACGGTGAAGACCAAAGCCGTTGTGAATGCACTGTCTGAGAATTCCGCCAAGATCGGAGTCACGCTCAATAACAAGAATATCTCTTGCTCCGGCATTGTAGGCACTGACGGCGGCGCACATTCCGGCGGGGCCACCACCGATGATTACAAGTTCTGCATTACGCATCTTTCAAATCCTCCTTTGTCTTTCCTGTGAGAATAAACGAATCTTTGCCGCTTTTTGTAACCGCTTCCATGGATATGCCAAGCTCTTTTGCCAAAAGCTCGGTAATATAGGGAGAACAAAAACCACCCTGACATCTGCCCATTTGCGCCCTTGTGCGGCGTTTGACACCATCAAGGGTTGTTGCTTTGGGATTGGTACGGATTGCTCTTAAAATTTCGCCTTCGGTCACATTTTCACAGCGACATATAATTTTACCAAAGGAGGGGTCCTTTTTTATGATTTCATTCTTTTCTTCATCAGAAAGCGTAGAAAATTTGTGAGTTGCTTCTCTCACAGGGTTAAAATCTGCTTTAACATCAAGTTTAAAACCGTCATTTTTAAGCATATCGGCAATATATTCGGCAATTGCAGGAGAAGCCGAAAGACCCGGCGATTCGATGCCTGCTACATTTATAAATCCTTTTTGAGGACTGTTTATGATGAAATCACCCGTGCTACCAACACTTCGAAGACCGCAAAAAGATGTAATTGCCATGTTTGAAGGTGCATTTTTTACCATGCGTCTTGACTCGGCAATAACAGAATTAATGCCTTCTCTTGTTGTTTGTTTGTTTTCTTTTTCATCAAAATCCACAGCCGTTGGTCCGAGAATAAGGTTGCCGTCAACAGTCGGTGAAACAAGAATACCTTTGCCCATTTTGGTGGGTACTGTAAAGAGGGTGTGTTTGGTTACAAAACCGTATTCTTTGTCCAATAGGATATATTCGCCTTTTCGGGGATGAACATCAAACGAATTGTCACCCACAAGCTTTGCCATTTCATCGGAGTATGCTCCTGCGGCATTTATGACAATTTTTGCCTGAAGCTTTCTGCCGTCTTTTGCAACAATCGTATAGCCGCTTTCATCATTTGTTATCTCACACACTTCAAACCCGAGTTCAAGCTCTGCACCGTTATCCATGGCATTGCCGATGGCAGCTTCACAAAGCTCATAAGGGCAAACAATTGCACCGGTGGGTGCCAGAAGAGCCCAAATTGCATCATCGGAAACATTTGGTTCGAGGTGGTGAAGTTCTTTTGAATCTATAAGTTTAAGCCCTTCAATTCCGTTTAATTTTCCGTTTTCAAGAATGGCTTCAAGGGACTTTTTGTCTTCGTCATTGTAGCCAAGAACAAGCGAACCGTTTCGAATGTATTTAACACCGAGTTCACTGCACACTTTTTCCATCATGTCGGAGCCAAGCTTATTGAGCTTTGCTTTGAGAGAACCTGCTTTTGCATCAAACCCTGCATGAACAATAGCCGAGTTTGCCTTTGTTGCACCCATGGCAATGTCCGAAGCTTTGTCTGCTATGCATACCTTTAGAGCACATGATGTAAGCTTGCGGGCAATAAGACCACCGACAACACCTGCGCCGATTACCACTGCATCATACATAAAATAACCTCCATAATACTATTTTAAACAACAATTATTTTTATATTTACACAAAAAAGCAGGCAGTGCCTGCAGCCTATTCGCGAGCACAGTTTCATTAACATCACATCTCGCGAACAAAATTTCACGAAGTTTCCCATACATCAAAAAAAGACGCACCAAAACAAGCCTATGGCTTATTTTGATACGTCTCCAATACTCTGTATCAAAAATATAATACCTTATTTATTGTAATTTGTCAAGAGAAACAGAAAATTTAAGTTCTACAATTCCAGATTTTTTTCATTTTTAAGCACACATGAAAAAAGCGGCATTTTGAATCTGCTTGCAAACATGTCACACTTACACATAAGCAAATAATATACATTTTTTCCGCATCCGTACATGGTTTCAAAATTTCCCATACCCTTGGAAATTATTACATCGGCATTATCAAGCAAACACCGACACTCGGGTGTGATGCGTTTAAGGGCAGTTCCGCAAATTGCCGTTCCGTTTGAATGAACCGAAACAAGTTTGTCAAGCCCAACATCGCGGGCATCTTCCAAGGTGGCATCGTTTAGAACATCTGCGCCGCGCACTATGACGCTTATATTGATTTCAGGATTAAGTTTCAATATAGCTCTTATAAGAAGCTTGTCGGTTACTATTTCACCGCAGTTATCGGTGAGAAACACCAGATTTTTGGATTTTAAAATTTCTGCCCTCAGATTTTCAAGTTCTTCCTTATCATAATCAAGGCTTTCGGACTCATTTAGCTTTTGTTTTAAAAACTCTTCACTAATATTTGAATTTGCACCAAAGTCTATGTAGTTTCCTGTCATTGCATAGCCGATTGCAAGCTCAAAAAAGTCTTTGGATTTTGTGAGATTGTCCCAAAGCTCATCCTCCATTGAAAGCAAAAGAGCGTTATAGTATTTCTTACACTCGGTTAAATCGAGCGAATAATCAAACATATCCTTTTGCAAAACTGCAATTTTTTCAAGGATTTCGGGAGCACTGAGCACAGGAGAAAAATCCTCAAGAATTTTCACGATTGCCGCACGGTATTGAGCCTTTTTTTCATCGGAAATTTTTTCGGGATGCTGAACCGAATATTTTTTTAAAATGCATTCTTTACATTGATTATTAATCAGCATTACTTTACCTCATATATCGTATTTCTTTATAAATTCTATAATAGGCGTATTGTCATCAAGTGAATGCGGATGATGATCACAGCCCGGTTTTATGATTGTTTCCATTATGCAACCCGCTTTTTTGTATGCATCGTGCAAAAGAATTCCGTTTTCGTCATAGGGAACTACCAAGTCGCTGTCCCCTGAAACAAGCATTAGGGGAATGTTGTGTTTTGTAAGCTCGGGCAAATAGTCCAGCGGATGCTCACGGTAGGAAATGAACTCTGTCATTGTCATGTTTTTGCCCTTTAAAAGTTCGTCCATGGCGTCGATGTTCACATTTTTGCCAAAACCTGCCGGGCATGAAAACAGATTGACAACGGGAGCATCAAGATAGAGACATGAAACATATTGGGGATATTTTGCGCCGAAATAAATTCCCTGCATTCCGCCACAGCTCATGCCGATTATAACGCATTTTTGAGACAAACCCATTTTCTCATGAACATATTCGGCAAGCTTTGCTCTTACTTCGGTGTCTTCATCAACATGCCAGCGTGTAATGTTTTTAATGTGAAAAATGTGGTATCCAAGCTCAAGAAGTTTTATCTGAACATCGGGAAAAGCGTTAAAATATTCTGTTTTTATTGCCCATTTTCCGTTTGGTTTTTCGGGATAAACCGTAATTAGTTCTCTGCCTTCAAAGTTTGTTCTTTCAAGTTTAAAATCATTCCATATTTCCATTTTGTGTTCTCCTTTTACACATGTTTTTCTCTTATCATACCACTTTTGTACGCTTCAAGCAGTTCAGTCAGAACTTTAATTTTGTTTTTAAGTCTCTCACCGTTGTCGGTATCGGCAACACGTTTTCTTGAAGGATAGCTTTCGGTCATTGTTTTTAACGAGTGAAGATCAGAATCGTTTTCTATGACATCATTTACACCGGTAAAGGTTTCGTGTTCAGTGATAGAAAGCCCATAGGAATTGCTGATTAGTGTGTATCCCGCAATGCCGGTTGTTAACTGGTAGGGTTTTGAAAAACCGCCGTCTATTATATAAAGCTTGCCTCCTGCTTTGAGCGGGCTTTCACCTTTTCCTGTTTTAACCGGAACATGACCATTTATGATGTGGGCCGATGTCGGATCGAGGGAAAATTCTTTGAAAAGAGTTTCACAAAGCTCGGGTGTTTCCGTAAATGAATAGTAGCTGTTCTTTTCTTCTTTCAAAAGATTTTCATCATTGGTAAAATAACTTTCAAACGCAGAGAGCTTATTTTTTCCAAAGAGTGGTGATTTTTTTCCGCACCACAAATACCACAGAAAGTCAGAGTCTGTTTCTGATTTTGACAAAAACGCCTTCCTTACTAATGAATCTGCCACATCAAGATAGGCTTTGCCACTAAGCTCTTCACCAAAAAAAGCCACAGTATCGGGCTTACCCGATGAATCAAACGGTATGCATCCGTGAAAAAGCAGATTGCCGTTATAAATCTTATACATACCGCCTTTTTTGATTAAAAAACCTATGTGTTCCTGAAGCTTTTCGCTGTAGATAAACGAGCGACGAAGCGATTTGACAACATCCTTTTCCTGCCGGGTAAGTTCATAGGGATTTGAAAAATCAACAGTGGGAAAGTTTTTGTCTGTGAGGGGATGTTCCTTGCCGTCTATGGTTACCTGTGCATTTTCCATATCAATCTTGTGAAGAAATGCCCTGTCTGACATTTCATATTCAGGATGACGGGCAATTAGCTGTCCTTCCAGTTTGAATTGGATTATTGCAATGGCTTTTTGCATTTTGGCTGTAAGGAAAGCATCGTTTGTACGAATTGCCTTTTTGTGAGAATCAAGAGGTATAAAAGCATCACATTTGTCATCGCCGTATACTTCAAGCGCAAGATTGGTGAGAGTTCGTGTGTTAATTCCATATCCGATTTCAAGAGTGTCAAAATTATTGTAACGAAGTGAATTTCTGATTACGTTTGCAATGCAGGCATCATTGCCGCATGCCGCTCCAATCCATTCAATGTCGTGGTTTCCCCACTGAAAATCAATGGAATGATATCTTGTAAGTTCATCCATAATTATGTCGGCACGCGGTCCACGGTCAAAGATGTCACCGAGAATGTGCAAATGATCAATAGAAAGTCTGCGTATGAGGTTGGAAAGCGCAACAATAAATGCATCGGCTCTGCCGACATCAATTATTGAACGGATAATCTGAGTGTAATATTCGTGTTTATTGATTTCGGCATCGGTAGTGTGCAAAAGTTCATCTATTATGTACGAAAAATCCCTTGGCATCGCCTTACGCACTTTGGAGCGAGTATATTTTGAGGCAATAAGCTTGCACAAATCAACCAGGCGATAAAGAGTAATGGAATACCATTCATCACAAACTACACCCTGTCTTTTAAGATGTGAAAGCTTTCTTTCGGGATAATATACAAGCGTTGCAAGGGTTTTGCGTTCGCTTGCAGTCACCGAGCTTGAATAGAGCATATCAATTTTATTTTTGATAACCCCCGAAGCATTTCTCAAAACATGCAGAACCGCTTCATATTCACCGTGAAGATCACTTATGAAATGCTCTGTACCTTTTGGCAGGCTCAGTATTGCACGAAGATTGATTATCTCGGCACTGACCGCCTGAATTGAAGGATAATCATTTGAAAGAAGTTCAAGGTAATTAGTGTTATAGCTGTTGTTTTGCAAACTACTCATCCTTTCTTAAATGCAGACATCAACAAACCGATCTGCCCAAACCTCGCCCGGACTTACCTTACAGTCAATTGCAAATATTTTTACTCCCTTTTCGGAGGCAGCTTCAAGGGCCTTGCCAAACTCGGGATGCGTTTTACGGTTTGGAATAAGTTTTTTAATGTTTTTCATCTGAATAACAAAAAATATATATGCTTCAAAGCCATCATCAACAGCTTTGCATAGCTCGTTTATGTGCTTCACTCCCCTTTCGGTGGGAGCATCGGGAAAGGCGGCAACACCGTCTGTTTCAAGAGTGACACCTTTTACTTCGACAAAAATTTTTTTCGAATCAGCCTCAATGTAGAAATCGAATCTTGAATTGCCGTATTTTTTCTCCGCTTTAAACATTGCATCTTTTCCGAAAAAAGCGGTCTTTTTTGCCCACTCGGCAAATAGCTTGTTGGGAGCCTGACTGTCGATGTTTATAAGCTCATTGCCTTTGTATGCACTGATGAGATCAAATTTGGTTTTCCTTTTTGGAGAATCAAATTCCTGCAAGAGAACTTTTGTGCCCTCTTTTAGAATCTCTTTGCACCGACCCGTGTTTTTTACATGACAAATCTCCTCTTTACCGTCAATTTCCACAAGGGATATAAACCTGTTTGGACGGGAAATGAAAATTCCCTCTCTTATGTTTTTATAAGTCATTTGATATTCCTCACATCTATTGTTGCTTGATTAAAAAGAGATTCTATATTATCTTTTGAAGCAAGAGAATCGGAAAACGCAGTAGCGCTTCCGCAACAAAGACCGAGTTTCAAAGCATATGAATAATCCTTTGTTTCGCTATACCCTGCAAGAAAACCCGCAACCATGGAATCTCCCGCACCGGTGGTGTTTATCACTTTACCTTTTGGTGCATCTGAAATGTATGCATTGCCATCGTCACAAACAAGGATTGCCCCATTTGACCCAAGCGAAACCAAAACATTTTGAGCGCCTTTTTTTTGAAGTTCTTTTGCCGCCGCAACAATTTCGTGAGGCGCTTCGAGATTTTTGCCGAAAATTTCGGAAAGTTCAAAATTGTTCGGTTTGATAAGAAACGGGTTATATTTAAGTGACGAAACAAGTGTATCTTTTGTTGCATCGACAACAAAATGAATTTTTTTATGTTTAAAACGCGCCATTATGTCACAATATATAGTTGACGAAAGACTTTTCGGAACAGAGCCTGCAAGCACCAATGTGTCACCGTCTTTAATTAATTCAAGCTTACGATACAGCTCTTCAAGGGATTCCCCGTCAATATCGGGAGCGTTGGCATTTATGTCGGTTTCGAGTTCAGATTTAATTTTCACATTTATGCGCGTCATTCCGCAAGAGAGCATAACAAAATCAGATGCAATGTTCTCGGATTTCAGCATTTCACAAAGCATGACACCCGTGTGCCCCGCACAAAAACCGAGAGCAACATTTTGATGACCAAGTTCATTTAGAATTACAGATACGTTTATGCCTTTGCCGCCGGGATACATTTTTTCGCTTTCGCTGCGATTTATTTCACCCGGAACGCACTTTGGAGCATAGAGCACATAGTCTATGGCAGGGTTGAGAGTTAGCGTATAAATCATGTTGCACCTCACAAATTTTTTCATTATATATTATACAATAATCGCGAAAACAAATCAAGGGATTGAGACTTATTTTAACAATTAAATTGAAGTTTTTGCATTTTTAAATTGGAGTTTAGCGGGCTGACAACAAACTGAGCTAAATCGAAAGCCGCCCCTGCCTAAGGGGAGGTGGATTTGCCGTCAGGCAAAGACGGAGGGGTACGAAACGCAGAAATATCAATACTTTCAGCAATACCCC
>JAFQHQ010000012.1 GCA_017397885.1 Clostridia bacterium
AGTGTTTTAACAAATCAGCTTATGCGTTCGGGAACATCAATCGGTGCCAATATTCACGAATCGAAATATGCTCACGGAACTGCTGATTTTATATCAAAAATGCAAATAGCTTTAAAAGAGTGTTACGAGTCAGAATATTGGTTGGAACTTCTGAACAGAACAGGTTATATAGAAGATGAAACATATAAGTCATTAATTAATTCTTGCGGTCAAATCCGCCGAATGTTGATTTCATCAATAAATACTGCAAAAGCGAAAAATGAGGGATAAACAGAATGAGAGCGCCATATCAAATTCTTGCAATACCATATAAGATAATAAATGGTAATATGTTATGTTGTGTTTTACATCGTGCAGATATAGACCGGTGGCAGTTTATCGCTGGAGGTGGAGAAGGTAAAGAAAGACCTATTGAAGCAGCTCGTCGTGAAATTTTTGAAGAAGTTGGACTTGACATTAGAAATATTATACAACTTGATACAATATGTTCAATACCTGCGAATTGTATTTCTGAAAAACACCGTAAGAATTGGTCCGAACACACCTATGTAATACCCGAATATTCATTTGCATTTAAATGTAGAAATGAAATTATTCTGTCAAAAGAGCACGCAGAATACAAATGGGTGGATTACATAGAAGCCAATGAGTTATTAACTTTTGATTCAAATAAAACGGCATTATATGAGCTTAAATGCAGATTAAATGACGTCATCTAAATTGTTCATTGATTCTATAATCAAGAAATGTAAAAAATTTCGAACGGAGTGATATTGTGCTAAAACTTGCTACAATCGGCACAAGCCAAATTTGCGACAGCTTTCTCGGAGGTGCAAAGCTTACCGGAAAATTCGAACATACGGCTGTGTATTCAAGAAATTATGAAACAGGCAAAGCTTTTGGTCAAAAGCACGGATGCAAAAATGTTTTTACGTCCCTTGAACAAATGGCTTCATGGGAAGATATAGACTGCGTATACATTGCATCTCCAAATGTCTTTCATGCTCAGCAGTCAAAGCTCTTTCTTGAAAACGGAAAGCATGTTTTGTGCGAAAAACCCATTGCAACAAGTGCAAAGGAATATGAAGAATTAAAACTGCTTGCCGATGAAAAATCTCTTGTTTACATGGAAGCCATAATTCCGCCTCACACATCTTTCCACAAACCCATAAAAGATGCCCTTGGAAAAATTGGTAAAATTTCAATGGCAAAAATAGATTTTTGTCAGCGTTCAAGCAAACTTGATGCCTATCTTGCAGGTGAAACCCCCAATATTTTCAATATGTCACTCCACGCAGGGGCTCTTATGGATCTGGGGGTATATTGCGTGTATGCGGCAATTGACCTTTTCGGTGTGCCTAAATCTGTCGGTGCCAATGCATCTTATCTTTCAAACGGAGCCGACTCGGGTGGTGTTGCGATTTTTGAATATGATGATTTTAACGCAGTTCTCACTTATGCCAAAAACGGTCAGAGCCGAATTGGCAGTGAAATAGTGGGTGAAGATGGCACACTTACAATAAAATCAATTGGACAATACAGCGGAGCAACTCTCATTGATCGCCATGGCAACGAAACCGAAATAAGCGGTATCCTCTCCAAGGAAGAACTCATGAGCGGAGAAGCAAAGGCTTTTGCAGATTTTATTGTTAATCACGCTGAAACCGGCGGTAGATATGGGGATATTTCAAAATTGTGTTTGGAGGTTCATCGATGCATGGATTTTGTAAAGAAAAAATCCGGAATTGTTTATCCGAGACCGTGATTTTTATGAAAAATGTGTAATAAGGTATTGACAAAGCAGTGTGTTCTATTATATAATGAATTTGTCGAATATCGACAATTATTGTGTAAAGGAGGATATGGAGATGGGTATAGCTTCATTGATACTTGGTATCTGTTCAATTGTTTTTTGTTGGTTCCCTTATTTAGGACTATTTCTTGGTATTGGCGGTATCATTCTTGGTGCTATCGGCAAGAAGAATGGTGGCGTTGCTCAGGCAGGTATGATAGTTTCTATTATAGGAACAGCAATTACTACAATTAGCTGGATTGCATGCGTTGCATGTGCACTTTCTTTATAATAAGTTACTTATTAAAAATTGCAGAACTGCCGGATTTTGTAGAATTAAGTGCAAAATTCGGCAGTTTTGAGTTTCAGAAAGGAATATTATTATGTATCCTTTTATCAATATATTTGCCGCAAAGCTGCCTTCATATGGTCTGTGTATGCTCATCGGCATGGCTTTGGTGGTTATTATGGCAACCCGAAAAGGCAAAAAATATGACGTTATTTTTGACCAAGTAATTGTTGTTGCGGCAATGGGTGTGCTTTTTGCCCTTGTTTGCGGTACTTTGCTTTTTTATGTTGTCACATATTCACTAAGCGACATAATAAACATGATCTCCGAGGGAAATTTCGATTTTCTAAAATCGCCGGGAATTGTGTTCTACGGTGGTCTCATTGGTGGTATAGCCGGTGTGTTGCTGTCGCTGAAAATTACAAAGCTTAACATACAAACCGTTGAAAACCTTTTTGTTCCCTATGTTCCACTCGGTCATGCAATAGGCAGGGTGGGATGTGCTTTGGCAGGGTGCTGTCACGGCATGGAATATGACGGTCCGCTTGCGGTTTACTATCCCAATTCGGTTACGGGACTTCCGCCCGATGTTGGCTATTTCCCGGTACAGTTTCTTGAAGCTTTTCTTGATGTTTTGATTGCTGCATGGCTTGTTTACTATTGCAAAAAAGAAAGAAGAAAATTTGACGTACTTTTTATGTACCTGTTTTTGTATGCAATTATGCGTTTTATAACAGAACTTTTCAGAGGAGATGCCGTGAGAGGTGTATATTTTGGAATCTCCACCTCACAATGGATTAGTATTGCAATTGTAGCTGTGTGCATATTGAGAATAGTCTTTGTGAAATTTGTTAAAAAAGATAGGCTGCAGATTGATGAATGAATTCATTTTTAATAATTTTAAATTTTTTCTAAAAAAGACTTGATTTTATTTTGATTTTGTGCTATAATATCATCTGTTGCTGATATGCGCCGCTAGCTCAGCTGGATAGAGCGTCTGACTACGGATCAGAAGGTCAGGGATTCGAATTCTCTGCGGCGCGTAAGTATATAGAAAAACCGTGTGTTTCAAAGGAAACATACGGTTTTTCTTTTTCTAACCTGAACGTCTGATTTTTTACAAAAATTCAAGAAATCAGGAGTGCAGGTAAAATATATGAAAATAGATATTGATTTTTAAGGAGTATGTGGTATAATATTAATACCACATACAACAATTTAATAATGAATACTCAGATATTTTAATCTATTTAAAATGTCTTTTTCTGCTATGTCTTTATATGATGTTACACGACAGAATTATGTTTGTTAAAAACGCTGGCTACAATATGCTTTGTCGTGTGATATTCATATTTAGATTGTTGTGTGTGGTAACATGAAATCAAGCCGCGTTTTTGTGCGTGGTGCAGATTTCTGTTGCCACGCATTTTTTATTGCGTGAGAATTACGAAAGGAGTATAAGTATTATTAAACAAAAGAAAAACACAGTAAAGGAGGTTGATTATATGGGTAAAAAGCCCAATTTAGTAGAATTAAAAAATCTTTTTAAACACAATAAAGATTTTGAACTCACTGATGCACAATATGAGAGGAAAACCGGCGCTCCACTTCCCAAAGATAAGTATTATATCAAAGCTAAATCTGCTTTATGCAAGCTAGCAAAAGAATATAATTATAATATCGAAGTAATAGAAAAGAGAGTTATATTTAAAAAATGTTTAATTGAAGAATAGCGTTAATGTTAAAACACTAATAAAAGAAAGGATTGTAATCTTATGAAAAAACTTTTAACAATTTTATTATGTATGACATTGGTATTATCTTTTGTGGCTTGCTCTTCAAATGATTCCACAGAAGATAAAGTAGAAGTAACAGAGGATAAAGTAGAAGTAGTTGAAGAAAAAGTCATGACGATTTTAGAAGCAATTAATTCTGTAGAAGGGTTAAGGAACACAGAACACGAAAGGACATATGTTAATATTTGGCATTTGGCAAATGATGATTATGCGAATTTAGAAATCAATACCGAAGATGATGTATGGAATTATGATACTTGTGATAAACTTAATCAATTGCACTCAAAGCTCGGATTTTCAGGAGCATTACTTGAAAAGATGAAAGATACCAGAAGTTTAGATGGAACACTAACCGATGAAAATGAAAATTATAAGGTGACATGGAAACTTAACGACCTTAAACTTTTAGTTATATATGAAATGAAATGAGGATGAATTTTCATCATACGTTATGCTCCTATATTACGGGATTTATATATCTTGATACGTTGGAAAAATCAGATATGGTCTGATTTTAAACTTTGAGAAAAAATAAATCTATAGACGGTAATAACGCTAAATTCAGCTATTATTTCCTATGGATTATTTTTCCTTTGCTATTCTCTTCTTATGTCGAGTTATGTCTTATTTATCACCATATATTTATTTCTATATGATTTTGTGAATCGATATAAACGATATATTAAAACATTGACTGTTATTGTAAAATTTTAAATGTAATGTGGACTTTGTCTGCAAGGGATAAGGGAATAGAGAATAGGAATTCAAATCGGAGTTTGTCGAGCTGTTTAACACAAGGATGTGAGCCTTCCCCCTGGTGGGGAAGGTGGCAAGCTTGCTTGACGGATGAGGGGGTAGTGACACTCCAAGAAAAGAGCACTTGTGCGAATTTGATTGGTTAGTGGAACGTTAGAAAGCAGTATTTTCAACACTTTGAACGGATTTCAAATTTGTATTTGAAATTACTTTCTTTTAGTTCCCCTCATCAGTCACCTTACGGCGACAGCTTCCCCGCCGGGGGGAAGCCTCACGCTTCAGCCCAATACCATCTCCCCGATAAACTCAAATTTAAATTTATAAAAATCATTTGCAAATTTAATCGCATTAACACCAGAGAATTACTCCGCCTATGTTTTATTCGGCAGCAAATCCTGTTTTTCAAGCATAAAAACAATGCCTCTTCATTGTTTTTGCTTGAAATCAGGTAAATTTGATACCGAAAAAACATCAGCGGCGGGCGGTGGTGCAGGAGGCTGCCTGCAGAAGCCTCCTGCGAAAAGAGCTTTGAGATATTTCTCAAAAGAAGTGCTTGAGAAACCTTTCTCAAAAATCACCGGTGTTTTCATACCGAATTATATTATTCTTGGTTATTTTACATCAACAATCACCTTAACCACCATTAAATTTGTCAAAACCAATAAACTTTTAACAAAACAAAATTTACACTTGATATTTTTAAATTTATGTAGTATAATATAAAAGTCGTACAGCCGGGGCGGTAGCGGTGCCCTGTACTTGCAATCCGCTATAGCAAGGGTGATATCTTTCTTGAGGGTTTTTTCTCTCGGGTATGTACCGTTTAAGTGATGTTGAGGGTCGGGTCTCGCGCAATATGCGGCTGTGAACCTGGTCAGGTGAGGAATCAAGCAGCCATAAGCAGTGCAGCATATGTGCCGCGAGAGTGCCCGGCCTGAGTTATCTTATTCGGCAACGCCCGGGAGGCGGATTCGATTTAAAGATGTACGACTTTTTATTACCTGAAAATCGCTTTTTGGCGGTTTTATATAAACTGTGAGGTGGAAATATGGCATATCATGCACTGTATCGAAAATGGAGACCGATTGTTTTTGATGATGTAATCGGTCAGAGTCACATAACAAATACTCTTAAAAACGAAATAAATTCATCGAGAATTGCCCATGCCTATCTTTTCACCGGCACAAGAGGAACGGGAAAAACCTCCACGGCAAAAATCCTCAGCCGTGCAGTGAACTGTCCGTCATCAACCGACGGAAATCCCTGCAATGAGTGTGAAGTATGCAAGGCTATTATGAACGAAACCTGCCTTGATGTTCAGGAAATTGATGCCGCTTCAAACACCGGTGTAGATAACATCCGTGACATCATTTCCCAGGTGCAGTACATCCCGTCCATGGGCAAATACAAGGTTTTCATCATAGACGAGGTTCACATGCTTTCAAAAGGTGCATTTAACGCTCTTTTAAAAACCCTTGAAGAACCTCCGGCTCATGTTATTTTCATTCTTGCCACAACCGAGGTTCAGCAGATTCCCGCTACAATCCTTTCAAGATGTCAGAGATTTGATTTTAAAACAATTTCCATATCCGACATTGTTTCAAATATTCAAAAAATCTTAAATGGCGAGGGCATTAATGCCGATTTTGATGCACTGGAATATGTGGCATATCTCGGTGACGGTTCCATGAGAGACTCTTTAAGCATTCTCGATCAGTGCCTTGCTTTTAAAGAAAATGACCTCACTCTTTCCGATGTTGTTGATGTTGTCGGTGCAGTTGACGACAAAATTTTATATGAGTTTGCATCGGATGTTGCAAACTGCGACACAGAGTCGGCTCTCAGACGCTTTAACGATTGTGTAAACAGCGGAAAGAATTTTGACAACATTGCAAAAGGACTTCTCTCTGTTTTCAGAGAAATAATAATGTACAAGATAAATAAAGACAATTTCTCGGTAAGTAAGCTGAAAAGGGGATATCTCGAATCCTGTGCAGACAGCTTTGCAATTGAATCTCTGGTTAACTGTATCAACATTTTGTCCGAATGTATAGCGCAGTTTAAAACCTTTTCGTCACAGCGAGTTCTTTGTGAGTGCACACTCATAAGGTTGACAACTCCCTCTCTCAACACAGATATTGACTCGGCGCTTTCGCGCCTCAGCGCGCTTGAAAATAAGGTTTCGGCAATAGCAAACGGAAGTGTGAAAATTTCGGTTTCAAACACTGCTCCGGTTCAAAATTCGTCTGTCGATGATGAAATTCCACTTCCCGAACCACCGGGCGAAGATGCGTCTTATGACGCACCGCCTGCTTTTGATGAACCTGCCAGCAATTCCGCGCAAACGCCACCGTCACCATCGGAAGGATATGAAAAAATAGTTTCCAACTGGTCGGAGGTAATGTCTCATATCATGACAAGCGGAAAGCTTTCGCTCTACACAACGCTTTTTACTGCAAAGCCTTCTGTAAGCGGCAATGAACTTACAATTCATGTTGACGATCCCGACAAAAAGCACTCTGTTTCGGAGCCTGCAAACATTGCGGCAATAAAAGATGCTTTGCTTTCGCTTTTCGCATTGGATGTTAAAGTGACCGTGACAACAGAGTCAAGCTCTCAAGGCGTGGACAGCGAAGATATTTTTGCCAATCTCGGTGCAATGGAAAAGAAGTTCCCGGGGAATTTTAAACTTGATTAATAAATGTGTTTAAAAAGAATTGCAGATTTGCTTTTTGACAAATATCTGCAATTCTTTTTGATTTTACATCTAAATTTTTGCACATTATAATAAAGAAAATAGTGCTTCAAACATTGACATTACGGTCAATTTATGGTATAATTAACAATCAATTTATAAAATAGCCACATGTTGGCTTTGGAGGTCAGACAAATGGTAAAAATAGCAATTATTGGTTTCGGCGTTGTTGGTTCGGGCGTTTATGAAGTTCTCAGAAAAAATGCTTCAGATGTGACCCGTAATGCCGGGACCGAAATTGACATAAAATATATTCTTGACATCAGAGATTTTTCGTCTCATCCCGAAGCAAATCTTTTTGTAAATGATGTCAATATCATAGCAGATGACGATGAAGTTTCAATTGTTGTTGAAACCATGGGCGGTCTTGAACCTGCTAACACATTTTCGCGTCTTATGCTCTCAAAAGGGAAAACCGTCATAACCTCCAACAAAGAGCTTGTGGCTACCTTTGGAGATGAGCTTTTTGAACTTGCAAAAGAAAACGGTTGTTCCTACTATTATGAAGCAAGTGTCGGTGGAGGTATTCCCATTATTCGTCCGCTTAAAAACTGTCTCGCTGCAAACAGAATTGATTCTGTTGCGGGCATTTTAAACGGCACAACAAACTACATTCTCACACGCATGTTTTGTGCAAATGCATCTTTTGAAGATGCGCTATGCGAAGCTCAGGAAAAAGGTTATGCCGAAAAAGACCCTACTGCTGATGTAGATGGTTTTGATACCGGCAAAAAAATCAGTATTCTTTCTTCCATGATTAACGGTGAAAAAATAAATCATGCCGATGTTCACACTGAAGGCATTCGAAAGATTACTCTTGCCGACACAGAGTTTGCATCAAAGTTTGGCTATTCCATAAAACTCATAGGAAGCTGTAAACGCATTGGTGAAAAATTTGCAGTGGTGGTTGCTCCCATGCTTGTTGAAAATACTTCGCCTCTTGCAGGTGTTGACGATGTGTTCAACGGAATCATGGTTTCGGGTAATATGCTCGGCGATGCAATGTTCTATGGCAGAGGTGCAGGAAAGCTTCCTACAGCAAGTGCTGTTTGTGCCGATGTTATTGATGCTGCAAAAAATGTTGGCGCTCCCTTTGTTGCACCGTGGAAAAAATCTTCAAAAAATGTTCTTGTGGATTATGAGGACATGGAATATGCAATGTATGTTTGCTTCAAAACTGCAGACAAAGCGGCTCTTATGAAAGAGCTTGCATCAAAGTTTGACGGTGAGCTCCAAATTGCAAATACCGATGAGCATGTTGCATTTATCACACCCAAAGATAAAATAAAATCAATTAAAGAAAAACTTTCCGGCATAAATGCCGAAATTGCAGGTAGTCTTTTGGTTTTGGAATAATTGGGGGTAAATATGTTTAAGGTCAGGGTTCCGGCATCAACAGCAAATCTCGGACCCGGGTTCGACTGCATGGGCATAGCACTTAAACTTTACATCAAAGCAGGTTTTGAACAAACGGATTCGGGAGTTGAAATCAACATATTGGATGAAAGCCGTGCATACCTTCCTACAGGTGAAAACAACCTCATATTAAGAGCAATGAGCACAGTATATAAAAAAGCGGGGAAACTTTTCGACGGCATAAAAGTGTCTGTCGATTCAAAAATTCCCGTAACTCGCGGACTGGGAAGCAGTTCAGCCGGCATAGTTTTAGGTTTGGTTGGAGCAAATCACCTTTTGGGTGACAGGTTCTCCAAAGATGAACTTCTTTTAATGGCATGTGAGCTTGAGGGTCATCCGGACAATGTTACTCCTGCTCTTTTGGGAGGATACACGATATCCTTTAGTGAAAAAAACAAAATAATATATTCAAAGACGGAGGTTTCAGACAATTTGAAATTTGCAGCAATGATTCCCGATTTCTATCTTCAAACAAAAAAATCCCGAGGAATTTTGCCGCATTTGGTAACATTGAGAAATGCATCATACAACATTTCAAGAGCATCAATGCTCTCTGTTGCCCTTGCAACAGGCAATCAGCATCTTATTTCTCATTCACTCAGAGACAAGCTTCATCAGCGTTACCGTTTTCCGTTCATAAAAAGCGGAGAGTTTATCATTCGCTCTGCAAGGCGTTTTGGAGCACTTGGAGGATACATCAGCGGAGCGGGACCGACAATTATGTCAATTGTAGGAAGCGACTTCGAATCTTTTGAATATAATATGAATGAACTCATAAAAACAAATTTAAAAAATTGGCGTCTTGTTATGCTTGATGCAGACAATGAAGGCGCCGTCATACAATAATTTTTGGGAGGTCAAAAAATGGGCTTAGTAGTTCAGAAATTCGGCGGTTCATCTGTAGCAAACGCCGAAAGAGTTATGAATGTTGCCGGACGCATTGTCGACACCTACAAAGAGGGTAATTCCGTTGTAGTTGTTGTTTCTGCGCAGGGTGACACCACAGATGAGTTAATTGAAAAAGCAAAAGAAATCAACCCCAACGCTTCAAAGCGTGAAATGGATATGCTTCTCTCCACCGGTGAGCAGATTTCCATCTCGCTTCTTGCAATGGCAATTCAGAAGCTTGGATATCCGGTTGTTTCTCTTACAGGCTGGCAAATTGGAATGAAAACCGATGCAAACTACGGCGGTGCACGTATTCACAAAATTGATTGTGAACGTCTTCAGAAGGAACTTGATTCCAATCACATTGTCATTGTTGCAGGATTCCAGGGTATCAACAAATATGATGACATCACAACCCTCGGCAGAGGCGGTTCCGACACTTCGGCTGTTGCAATTGCTGCTGCTCTTCGTGCAGATATGTGCGAAATATACACAGATGTTGACGGTGTTTATACCACCGATCCCCGCATTGTAAAAAATGCCAAAAAGCTTGACAGTATTTCCTATGATGAAATGTTAGAGCTCGCAAGTCTCGGAGCAAATGTGCTTCACAACAGATCAGTAGAAATGGCTAAAAAATACGGTGTAAACTTAACCGTTCGTTCAAGCCTTAATAAAAATCCCGGAACAGTTGTTAAGGAGGTAAGCAAAGTGGAAAAAATGGTTGTCAGAGGTGTAGCAAGAGATAATGATGTTGCAAGAATTTCAATCTGCAATATTGAAGATAAACCCGGTATGGCGTTTAAAGTATTTTCTCTTCTTGCAAGTAAGAATATTAATGTTGATATCATTCTCCAGTCAATCGGCAGAGAAGGCATGAAAGACATCAGCTTCACAGTAAGCGAATCAAATCTTGAAAAAACAGTTGCTCTTCTTGAAGATAACAAAGAAGCTCTCTGTTTTGAAGAAATCAAAACAAGTACAGATTATGCAAAGCTTTCAATTGTTGGCTCCGGCATGGTTAATAACCCCGGCGTTGCAAGCATGATGTTTGAAGCTCTCTATGATGCTAACATCAACATTCACATGATTTCAACATCCGAAATCAAGGTTTCTGTTCTTATCAACAAAAAGAATGCCGACAGAGCAGTAAATGTAATTCACGAAAAATTTAACTTGGCGTAATTTACGAAGCGGAGGCATACACTGTATGTCTCCGTTTTTGTTTATTTGTCATATTACTCTAAGGAGAAATATACAATGGATTTTGAAAAAACTTCTTCTCAAGATAAAATAGAGGGCAGAAATCCTGTTATGGAAGCTCTTCGTGCAGGTCGCGCCATAGACAAAATTTTGGTGCAAAGCGGCGAAAAAAACGGCTCGATAATAAAAATTCTGGCTAAGGCAAAAGAAAAAAAGATTGCGGTATCCTATGTTGAAAAGTCAAAGCTTGATAAAATTTCTTCGACAGGCGCACATCAGGGGGTTATTGCCTATGTTGCCGCGAAAGAATATGTCAGTGTGTCTGATATCATAAAAATTGCCAAAGAAAAAAACGAAGCACCCTTTATTGTTTTGTGCGATGACATAACCGATCCTCATAACCTTGGTTCCATCATCCGAACCGCCAATGCGGCAGGGGTTCACGGGGTTATCATCGCAAAACATAACAGTGTAGGTCTCAATGCAACTGTTGCAAAAACCTCCGCAGGGGCTGTTGAATACACTCCCGTTGCAAAGGTATCGAGCATAGCGCAAACCGTTGAACAATTAAAAAAAGAAAATATATGGGTTGTCGGAGCCGATATGGATGGCGAAAACACCATTCACACCCATGACTTTTCGGGAGCAGTGGCAATTGTAATCGGCAATGAGGGCAAGGGTATATCTCACCTTGTTAAAGAAAGATGTGATTTTATGGTTCGCATTCCCATGCTTGGAAAAATCTCATCACTAAATGCTTCTGTTGCCGGCTCTCTCATGATATATGAAGTTGTAAGAAACAGATTAAAATAACATTGGAGGAAATAATATGAAAAAAGCAATAATAACCGTTATTGGTAAAGATAAAGTGGGCATTATCTACGGAGTTACAAAAATACTTTCCGAAAATAATGTGAATGTTCTGGATATTTCGCAGACAATACTTCAGGGAATGTTTACAATGATGATGATTGTTGACATTGAAAAATGTGATTCAAATTTTGAAGCTCTTTCCGACATTTTAGCAAAAGAAGGTCAGGAAATGGGTGTGGAAATCAGAATTCAGCTCGAAAGTATTTTTGAATCTATGCACAGAATATAATAAAAATCTCAGGGGTGATGTCACAATGATTAATAAATATGAAACACTTGAAACCCTGCATATGATTGACAATCAGCATCTTGATATAAGAACAATCACAATGGGTATTTCGCTTCTTGACTGTGCCGATTCCGATTCTGCCAAGTCAAGACAAAAGATTTATGACAAAATTTGCAATAAGGCAGAAAACCTTGTTAAAACAGGAGAAACAATTGAAAAAGAGCTGGGTATTCCCATCATCAACAAAAGAATTTCCGTGACTCCCATTTCACTTGTTGCAGGCGCATCCGAGGCAAAAAGCTATGTTCCTTTTGCAAAAACTCTGGATGAGGCAGCAAAAACCGTTGGCGTAAATTTTATAGGCGGTTTTTCAGCTCTTGTGCACAAAGGGTTCACAGAGGCAGACAGAATTCTCATAAATTCCATTCCCGAAGCACTTTCAACAACCGACATTGTGTGCTCATCGGTCAATGTTGGTAATTCCAAAGCAGGCATAAACATGGATGCGGTCAAATTAATGGGTGAAGTCATCAAAAAGACCGAAGAACTTACTGTTTCAACCGATGGCTTTGGCAATGCAAAGCTTGTTGTATTTTGCAACGCTGTTGAAGACAATCCGTTTATGGCAGGTGCTTTTCTTGGTGTCGGCGAACCGGATTGCGTCATAAATGTTGGCGTGTCGGGACCCGGTGTTGTTAAACATGCTCTTGAAAAGGTGCGAGGTTGCGATTTTGGTGTTGTTTCCGAAACCATCAAAAAGACTGCATTCAAAGTAACTCGAATGGGTCAGCTTGTTGCCATGGAAGCTTCAAAGCGTCTTGGCGTTCCTTTCGGCATTGTGGATCTTTCGCTTGCACCCACTCCTGCAGTTGGCGACAGTGTTGCATATATATTAGAAGAAATGGGTCTTGAAAAGTGTGGAACTCACGGCACAACGGCAGCTCTTGCTCTTCTTAACGATGCTGTAAAAAAAGGCGGAGTTTTTGCTTCGTCCTATGTAGGCGGTTTAAGCGGTGCATTTATCCCTGTCAGCGAAGATGCCGGAATGATTGCTGCCGCACAGTGTGGCGCGCTTTCCATAGACAAGCTTGAAGCCATGACCTGTGTGTGCTCGGTTGGTCTTGATATGATTGTTATTCCCGGTGATACTTCCGCTTCAACAATTTCGGCAATCATTGCCGATGAAGCGGCTATCGGCATGATAAATAACAAAACCACAGCAGTTCGCATAATTCCCGCTCCGGGCAAAAAAGTGGGTGAGATAGTGGAATTTGGTGGACTTCTCGGAACAGGACCCGTTATGCCCGTAAATAACTATTCGAGCGATGATTTCATTGCTCGTGGCGGACGGATTCCTGCACCGATTCACAGCCTGAGAAACTGATTTGGAGTAGACATGATAAAGATTAAAGAAGCTCTTGTTGTTGAGGGTAATTATGACAAAATCAAGCTTTCGCGGCTTTTTGATACGACAATTGTCGTTACCGACGGATTTATGATTTTTAAAAATAAATCAATGATGAATATGCTAAAAAAGCTTGCCGACAAAAACGGCATCATCATTTTTACCGATTCTGACAGAGCAGGATTTCAGATTAGGAACTACATAAAAAATGTTCTGAAGGGCAAAAATGTAAAACACGCCTACATTCCCGACATAAAAGGCAAAGAACGTCGCAAAGACAAGCCTTCCAAAGAAGGATTTCTCGGCGTGGAGGGAGTTTCGGATGATATTATCATTGAAGCTGTGAAAAATGCGTCAACAGTTTGCGAAGCAGAGGAGAATAAACGTCTTATCACAAAGGCAGATTTGTGCAGTGACGGACTTTGCGGTCTGGCAGATAGTCACATAAAACGTACTGCTTTTTTAAGAAGTCTCGGTCTGCCGATTAGAATGTCGTCCAATATGATGCTTGACTGTCTTAACTCTATTTACGGTTATGATGAATATAAAAATCTGGTGTCAAAAATAAAGGATTAGCCCCGGCAATTTAATAATGTATATATAATAGTAGAAACGCGTTTAAAGGAGAGTTTTTTTCCAAAAACGCGTTTTCTTTATTTTGATTGAAAATAGCGATAAATTGGAGTTTAGCGGGGTGATTGACGCAAGGACGAAAGGCTCCCTTGTGTAAAGGGAGCTGTCACGAAGTGACTGAGGGATTGTTAAATAATAAACTCTCAAACAATCACAAATACTGTAATTGAGGCAGTTTGTTACAATCCCTCCACCGCTTAAGCTGTCCCCCTCCCTTTACACAAGGGAGGCTCACGCACCGGTGCAAAATTCATCTTCAAACACCCCTACAAACTCAAATTTGAAATTTCTGTTACTACTATACGTAAAACAGGTGAATTATATCAAACGTTTGATAAAACATACATTTTTAAGTCAATATGCATAGTGTAGTTTTTCTTTCATAAATTGCCTTGAAATACGAAAAACAGTACAAAAACACAAAAACGCGCGAAACATCGAAATAACAAAACATTAAAAACACCATTTTGTTGCGCAAATTTCAGCTTAAAAACAAGATATGGTCGAAATGTAAAATTTTGGCACTACATGTTGTCAAAAAACCCCCAAAAAATTTGTAAGGTTTGTACAAAAAAAATTTAAGTTGTAACAAATTCGTAATTTTTGGGTAACAGGTGAATATTAGTGGTAATAGCTCAAAACAGCCTAAAACTATGGGGTTTTAGGGCAGTTGCCGTAAGTTTTGGGCATTTTATGATGATTTTCTCCCACTTTGTAAAAAATGCACATAATATTTTTGAAATAAATTTGACAAAATATTATTAATAGGCTAAAATTGCAAAAGATTAGAAAATCGATTCAGGAGGTGGATATTATTTTTATTTTAAAATCCATACACAATGATAAATTTTTGAAATCAAGATTTGTATTTGCGATGCTCTTAATTTTCATGTTTGTATTCACACACACAGGAATTTATGCCGTGGCATCGGATGACGCCGTTACAATTTTAGACGGTGATGAAGAAATAACTGTATATACTGATGAACTTTTAGTATCAGACATTATTTCTCAAAGTAATATTGAAATATCCGACAGCGATGTTGTATATCCTGCCATCAATTCGCAAATAGACGGTGATCAGTCAATCATTATCACGCGTCTCAAAAAGCTTGATGTAACTTTCGAGGGCAAAACAGTTTCGTATTGGACCGATGCCGAGACATACGGTGAGTTTGTTGAAAAGAATGTAATCGGTTCCGATGCTGATGATATTTATGACGTAGATTTGAGCGCTTCACTTAAACCCTATGGTAACGAAATGAATATCACAAAAATGACCTATATTCAGGAATATACCTACGAAGCAATCCCATATACATCTTCAACGGTATATGATAACACAGTGCCCTACGGTGAGCGTGTTGTAACCACCGCCGGACAAAACGGTGCAAAAACTCTTGCTTATGATGTTGTTTACCGTGACGGTGTTGAAGTTTCGCGAACATTTGTCAGCGAAACAATTAATTCGGAGCCTGTTAATGAAGTAATTACCGAAGGTATTCAGGCAATAAACGTTAACGGTCAAATGGTACCATACAAAGAAATGATTACATGCTCGGCAACTGCATATGACCTTTCTTTTGAAAGTTGCGGAAAAAATCCCGGCGATCCCGGTTACGGATTAACCGCATCGGGCACCTATGCAAAACTTGGAACGGTTGCTGTTGACCCAAGAGTTATTCCGCTCGGAACAAAAATGTATATTGTATCCACTGACGGAAGATATGTATATGGTTATTGCACGGCGGAAGATACCGGTGGTGCAATAAAGGGAAACAAGGTGGACCTTTTCTATAACACACGTAATGAATGTCTGCAGTTTGGCAGAAGAAATGTAAATGTATATATTCTCTGATTATTACCGATTTTAAATTTGATTCAGAGCTTGAAAATCTCACGGATTGATTTTCTGTGAGATTTTTTTGTTTACAATTAATGTTCCACCTACTATTGTTATATTAACGCATTTTGGGGCAAATAGATTGCTTAATATATTTTACTTTATTGTACAGAGTGTTTTTTCTTACCTGATAATATATAATACAAAAAAATCATCAGACTTAACCCGAGCATTACTTTTACAGGATAAGAATGCCCGGAATAACATGAAGAAAATTCAAATGCATTTTTGTATGCCATAGCCAAAATAAAGCTCATCCCCGATTGAATTATTTTGAAAATTATTAACCTTTTGACCGACACGTTTTTAGGCAAGCACGATTTTATTTGCATTATCACGGATACCCCTCCCCAGGAACAACATGCACATATAAGGGCAAATGACAGTGAGCTTTTTTCTAATGCCGAAAGCATACTCATGGCAGAGGAAAGCTCAAAAAACGAAAAAGCACTGCATTCAACAATAAATACGTTAGATGTATCAAATAACGATAAAATCAACACGGAAATTATTTTTGCCGCCAATGACCATGTTACAACTTGTGCACAAATTATAAACAGTGTCGAAATTGCATTGGTACAGCATTCGTTTAAAGTTTTTACTGCATTTTTTTCGTTGTCTTTGGTTTCGTATTTTTTGTCGGTTTTATTTCGCAGACAAATCCCTATCAGCATTGCAGATATAACCTGAATTATATAGAGTGCAACTCCGTCTTTTACCGAACCAAGCATGCATCCTCCTACTGCCGAAATCAAAAACATTGGCCCGGGATTGTTTGTAAAACAAATGAGTCTTTCGGCTTCGCTTTTTGTGCATAGTCCTTGGTTAAAAAGATTTGCAGTGCAAACAGCCCCGGACGGATAACCGCAAAGAAGTGAACATAAATATACACCTGCTCCGGGTGTGCTTATGTTGAAAATTTTACAAATGATTTTGTTTAGCGGTTTACAAAGTGTTAAAAATCCCGATGAAGAAATATACTGTGACAGCACCAGATACGGAAACAGCGACGGAATCAGAATTTCTGTCCACAATTTTAGAGAATATTGTATTTGAATCTTTAATTCACTGAATCTGATTATTAAAACAAAAATAACAATTATGCATGCTGTTGCTTTTAATATATGAGATTTTGTTTTTATCAAATTTACCACTCCTTCTTCTAAAAACATATTTGCAAAATCATTAACATATGAATTATTATATAAAATAAAAGGAGCGGTTCAAATGAGTTCAATGCCGGCATTTGGTGTAAACATTAAATATAAGCTTCTCTATTATCCGGGTGTTCTCAAAATAAAAGGTGATTATCGGGTTTTAAGTTACGATGATAATTTGATAATAATTAAATGCGGAAATGAAAATATTTGCATCAGCGGTGAAAAAATCGGCATTTCTATGCTTGCTGTCAACGAGGTGCATATTTGCGGAAAAATATCGGGCGTTGTCTTTGAATGAGAGAGGATAGAAAATGTTTTGGTTTGTTGTGGGTTATGCCAGATTGAAATTCTCGGGAGAAGATGTTTTAAAATGTTTTGAAAAAATACAAAAGTCTCATACAGAGCTTAAGAACATAAACAAGATGTCCGGGTATTATTATGCCGATGTAAAAAGAAATGATATTAAAAAAGTATATAATATTTGCCGTGAAATGAATATTGATGTTTCCACGGACGGCAGATTCGGGCTCGCAATGAAACTTTTTATACATAGAAACCGTATCGCCTTTATCATAAGTCTTGTTGCATGTGTTGCAATGCTTTTTCTGAAATCGTCTTTTATCCGTGAAATTAAAATTAGCGGAAACAACTATCTTTCGGACAGACAAATTGAAATTGTATTAAAAGAATGCGGACTTTCAAGGGGGATTTTTATTCCACATTCAAAGCCTCACAAAGTTTCATCACTAATGTTGGAACGGTGTTCGCACCTTTCGTGGGTGTGGGTTGAAATAAAGGGTACAACGGCATTTGTTGATGTACGTGAAAAAATTTCAAAACCCGATTTTTATGATGATAGCTATGCTTGTAACATCATTGCTGAAAAAGATGGAGTTATTTCCGAGGCAATATCTGAAAACGGTATAAACTATGCATTTGCGGGAAAGTATGTAAGGAAGGGGCAGCTTTTAATCGGCGGTATATACGATTCAAACGAATATGCCCCGGTGCGTTTTGTCAGAGCAAAGGGGAGTGTCAAAGCCAAAGTGACATACTCCCTTTCAGATACCTATACAAAAAAATTTACCAGATACAGTGTCGGGAAAAAATGTGGTGATATAAAAAAAATATGCTTGTTTGGCGTTTTTGCTGAATTTGGTAAAACAGAAAGCAAGAATGCACTTTTGGCAAAAACCACAAATAAATACTTTAAAATATTTGGCAAAAAATTTTCATCTTTGGGATTTACAAATGAGCAATATTATGAGATAATAAAGACAGAATATATAACAGATGAACAAACAGCCATGCAAAGGGCAAAAAAAGAACTTTCTCAAAGATTGCGTTCTAATATTCCTCATGATGCGGTCATAATAGATGAGAAAAGCTTTGTTGCAAATAATCCCGACGGTTCTTTTTTGGTAACTGTGACTGCAGAATGCATTGAAGACATAGGCTGTGAATCGCGGATTGAGATTTCGGATTAAACATGGTTTGTTTACATCGGAGGTAATGATGGAAAAAATACTTGAAATTGAAGATATGGGGAAAATCATTTCCATATTCGGAGAGTTTGACAGAAATATCAACAAAATAAAAAAAGAGTTTGATGTGTCCGTTGTCAGCCGTGACAGCATGGTGAAAATATCGGGAAATGACGAAAATGTGCTCAAAGCCGAAAATGTAATCCTTAGCCTTTCAAAGCTTCTCGACTCGGGAGAGAGCATTACCGATCAGAATCTGGGTTACGCCATTGACATGGCAAAGGACGGTGTTGATGAAACAGTTCTCTATGGCAAAGACTGCCTTTGCATAACCGCCAAGGGTAAACCGGTGAAAAGCAAAACCCTCGGTCAGAAAAACTATGTTGATGCAATAAAAAACAACACCATAACATTTGGTATTGGTCCTGCCGGAACAGGAAAAACATACCTTGCTGTTGCCATGGCTGTGAAGGCATACAAAAACAAAGAGGTCAGCCGCATCATTCTGACCCGCCCTGCCATTGAAGCCGGTGAAAAACTCGGGTTTTTGCCGGGTGATCTTCAAAGCAAGGTTGATCCGTATCTCAGACCACTGTATGATGCACTTTATGAAATGTTTGGAACCGAAAGCTATGCCCGTCTTGCAGAAAAGGGTGTTATTGAAATAGCTCCGCTTGCATATATGCGCGGAAGAACTCTTGACGACAGCTTTATCATTCTGGACGAAGCGCAAAACACCACTCCGGAACAGATGAAAATGTTCCTTACACGAATAGGCTTCAATTCTAAAGCCATTGTCACCGGTGACGTAACGCAAATTGACCTTCCCGACGGCAAAAAAAGCGGACTCAAAGACTGTGTGGGTGTGCTCAAAAACATAGACGATATTAAGTTTTGCTATCTTACCGAAAAGGATGTTGTGAGACATCGCCTTGTTCAGCAGATTATAAAAGCCTATGAAAAGCGTGACCAAAAATTCTCTTCAAAAGAAAAGGATAAAAAATAATATGACAAACGAAATATATATTGAAGATGTGAGAGAAGGTGCAGAGCTCTCCAAAGAGCTTGTTTCACTTCTCGAAAACAGTGCGGCTAAAACTCTGGAGCATGAAAAAGTGGATTTTCCGTGCATGATAAGCATAACAATTGTTGATGCCGCAGAAATTCATGAACTCAACTTCGAACACCGCGGTGTGGATTCTGTGACAGATGTGCTCTCGTTCCCGGTTGTCAATCTCATTGACGGCTCAGACTGTGAAAACGACGGTGACTGGTATGAGGGCAGACTCATTCTCGGCGATGTGGTTCTTTGTGCTGACCGCGCAAAAGAGCAGGCTGAAGACTTTGGTCATTCCTATGAAAGGGAGCTTGGCTACCTCACCTGCCATTCAGTGCTTCACCTCATTGGCTATGATCACGAAGACGAAGATGAAAGAGCCGTAATGCGAGAAAAAGAGGAAGCCGTGATGAAGGCGATGAATCTCAAAAGATAAGGAGAATGAAAATGAGTGAATTTAAATCTGGTTATGTGGGAATAGTTGGCAGACCAAACGTGGGTAAGTCAACTCTGCTTAACAAAATGCTTGGTCAGAAAATTGCCATAATTTCGGCAAAACCCCAGACTACCCGAAGCAAAATTCTTGCTATCATGTCCGATGAAGACAGCCAGGTGGTATTTCTTGATACGCCGGGCTTTCATAACCCGAAAACAAAGCTTGGCGAAAACATGATAAGAGCAATTGAAAGTGCCATCGGCGATGTGGATATGCTTCTTATGGTTGTTGAACCCACATCGGAGATTTCGCCAAATGAAATGAAGATTATGGAAAAAATAGGGGATATTCCCACAATTTTGGTAATAAATAAAACCGACACTGTTAAAAAGGAAGAACTTCTTGCGGTTGTGGCTTCCTATTCACAGGCACATGAATTCAAAGAGGTTGTTTTTGTGAGTGCCCGAAGCGGTGACGGAGTTGAATTTTTGAAAACAATCATAAAAGAAAATCTTAATGAAGGTCCCATGTATTATCCCGAAGACATGGTTACCGATCAGCAGGAAAGACAGATTGTTGCTGAAATGATTCGAGAAAAAATGCTCAATCTTCTCGACAAAGAAGTTCCTCACGGTATCGCCATTGAAATTGTGAAAATGAAAAGTCGTGAGAAAAACGGAACTCCCATTTATGACATTAATGCAAACATCTACTGCGAAAAAGCATCTCACAAGGGAATCATCATAGGAAGCGGCGGAAAAACCCTCAAAGAAATAGGAACCAGAGCAAGACTTGACTGCGAAAAAATGCTCGATGCCAAGGTTTTTCTTGAGCTTTGGGTAAAAGTTAAGGCAGACTGGCGAAATTCCAACAACATGCTAAGAGAATTTGGCTTGGCAGAAGGCTCTGCAGTTAACCCTGAATAAATCCCGTTTTGGAGAATAATATGTCTACAACAAAAGTCAAAGGAATTGTCCTTAAATATGTTAATATGAACGACAACGACCGCCTTTTTACCATCTTTTGTCCCGAGCTTGGAAAGGTGAGCGCAATGTCAAAAGGCATAAGAAGCCACAAGCACAAAGATTTTGCCGCGCTTCAGCCTTTTTGCTATTCGGAGTTTGTCATTGACACTTCAAAGGGGCTTGGTTACATAAACTCCGCCAATGTCATCGAAACTTTCTATGACATAAGAAGCGGAGTCGAAAAAATGAGCCTTGCGTCCTATGTGGCAGATCTTGTGGCAAACATGGCAGATGAGATTATGTATGATGATGAGTTTTTCTCATTTATCTTAAACACAATGTTTATGATTGCAAAATCCAAAGACACCGAACAACGAACGGTTTTGGATGAGCTTTTGAGGCTAAAAGCGGTTTTTGAACTCAAATGTGTTTGTGTTGCAGGCTACATGCCCCAGTGCGACATCTGCAATGTGTGCGGTTGCGGAGGCGATTTGGAATATTTCGATATCTATGAGGGCTGTGCCTACTGCAAAGACTGTGCAGAGGGCGGAGCAGGCTATGACACTGTTAAAGCTAATCCCGGTGTTATCAAAATGATACTTTTTATTTGTCAAAGCGATTATCGCTCGGTATTTCGCTTTAATGCCTCCGAAGAGAACATAAAAACAGTGGG
>JAFQHQ010000122.1 GCA_017397885.1 Clostridia bacterium
AATCAGAATTACATTCTGATTAAAGTTCTTTTTGAAGTTTGTTAGCTCATTAAACACTAACTTAATTTACTGAATTAAAAGCATTTCGCTTCAACTCAAATTCTCTTTTCGAGAACCTCTCATACTGTTCATTTTTCAAAGTTCAAACACACTCATTTCGTGAGTGCCTAAATAGAATACCACACCCAAAGCAAAATGTCAAGAACTTTTTCCACTTTTGACATCATTTTTTTGATTTTTTTCCACACCACAATATCTTGGTGTTTTATTTTTCCACAAACACAAATTATAACCACCCAAAAATCCACATATGTAAAATTGCACAAAAAAACGACGATTTTTTCTCTCTTCGAGAAAATCACAAAAAGAAAAACGGTTTTTCCGCAACAAAAATTTTTGCGAAAAAACCGTTTTATTTTGACTTCTGAATCTTATGCTTTCTATTTATATATAGGAAGCTTCACATCTGTATATAGGATTACCTTTTGAAGAAAAGAGTTCTTCATACTCTGTCATTACATTTCCTTCAAAGGAGCTTGCATGCAAATCCAGAGTAATATTTTTAAGTCTCATGCCATAGTCCGAGAAAGAATTGAGCGAAAATTCAAACAACCCTTTATTATCGGTTTTAAAATGAACCGAACCGCCTTTAACAAGAAGTTTCTCCCAAAGAGAAAGATAGTTTTCATGAGTAAGCCTGCGTTTGCGATAGCCGTTCTTGGGCCACGGATCGCAAAAATTGATATATATAACTTCACATTTTGACACAGTATCAAACTCTGCAAGCACATTTGCATCACCGGCCACAAACTTCACGTTTGTAATTCCCGATTCTTTAACCTTTTCGGCGGCAAGCACCAAAACATCAAGATTCTTCTCAAAGGCTATGAAATTTATATCCGGATTGTTTTTTGCAGTTTCTGTTATAAATCTGCCCTTTCCGCAACCGACTTCTATATTCAAAGGATTGTCTCCTTCAAAAACTGCTTTAATATCGTTTTTATATTGCAAAAAATCGGTGATAAGAATATCACTGCATGCATCCAATCTCTCTTCACGGTGTTTCTTTCTTCTCATTCGCATGGATGTGTTAACCTCAATTCAAATTATTTTTTGTCATCTTTAATAAGTTCTTTAAACGATGTCGCAAGTCCGGCAACTCCTTGAAGATCACTCGGGATAATTATTTTGGTAGCCTGACCGTCTGCCAGTTTTTCAAGAGTTTCAAACCCTTTGAGTGCAACAACAGCACTTCCGGGAGCAGCTTCGTTGAGCCTTCTTAAGCCCTCAGCATTGGCAGTTTGTACACTGAGAATTGCTTCTGCCTCACCCTGTGCTTCTCTGATGCGGGTTTCTCTTATTGCATCAGCCCTTAAGATTGCAGCTTCCTTTTCACCCTCAGCCACAAGAATTGCACTCTTCTTCTCACCTTCGGCACGAAGAATCTGTTCCCTTCGTTCACGTTCTGCCTTCATCTGAAGTTCCATTGCATCTCTGATCTGTTTCGGAGGAATAATATTTTTGAGTTCAACACGGTTAACCTTTATTCCCCAAGGATCTGTTGCTTCATCAAGAATAGAACGCATTTTAACATTGATGGTATCACGCGAAGTGAGAGTTTCGTCGAGTTCAAGATCACCTATGATATTTCTGAGAGTTGTTGCAGTAAGATTCTCAATAGCCGCAAGAGGACGGTCAACACCGTATACAAAAAGCTTGGGATCTGTAATCTGATAAAAAACCACAGTATCAATCTGCATTGTAACGTTATCCTTTGTGATAACCGGCTGAGGCTCAAAATCTACAACCTGCTCTTTTAATGACACTGTCTTTACAACACGGTCAATAAAAGGAACTTTCGCGTGAAAACCAACATTCCACGTTGCTCTGAAAGCACCAAGTCTTTCAACAATTGCGGCATGTGCCTGAGGGATAATGCGGATTGATCGAATAAGAACTATAACTACAATTGCAATAATTGCTATTCCCACCCACATAATTGGATTACTCATTTTCAACACTCCTTAATCTTATTTTCTGTTTTTATTTTATCAACCACAAGCTTTACACCGCTTATGGATTTGACCACAACTTTTTCGCCTGCGTATATATCGTCTCCGGTTTCGGAAACGGCAGACCATTCCTTGCCGCCTACCTTTACAGAACCTGCAAATTTGTCACCGGATATATCATCGGTTACAATAGCGGTTTTACCTATAATCATATCATAATTGGTAGCAACTGATTTTTGTTGTCTGTGTTTTTTTATAAATGGCCATGCAAGTGCAAGCGAAAGTCCGCTTATCACAAAAAACACCAAAATCTGAATATAAATATCTGTACCAAGTATCTTTGCAACAATTGCACCCAAACATCCGACAGCAAACCATATGCTGACAAGATTCGTAGTTGATGCTTCAATCACAAGCATCGCAACTATCAATATAATCCAAATTGCATATTCCATTTCCTCAATTCCTTTCGAAGTTTATCTTATCTGTCCGTTTCCTATTATAATATATTTATATGTTGTAAGCTCGTTAAGTCCCATAGGACCTCTTGCGTGAAGTTTCTGCGTACTTATACCTATCTCTGCGCCAAGGCCAAATTCAAATCCGTCTGTAAATCTTGTTGATGCGTTTACATAAACCGCTGCTGAATCTATTGAATCAAGGAATTTATTGGCGTTTTCATAGCTATCGGTCACAATACATTCGGAATGACCGGTAGAATTCTTGGTGATGTGCTCTATAGCTTCATCTATAGAATTTACTATTTTAACAGAAATTATGGGCGCAAGATATTCTGTTGCAAAATCCTCTTCTGTTGCCAATGCATCACAGGTCATAAGCTCGCAGGCTTTTTCGCAGCCTCTTATTTCAACGCCTTTTTCTTTTAATGCAGATGAAATTTCCTCAAAAATTTTAGCATTTACATCTTTGTGAATAAGAAGACTTTCACAAGCATTGCACACAGAGGTTCTGCTTGTTTTTGCATTAACAGTAATATCAACCGCCATTTTTACATCTGCAGTTTCATCAATAAACACGTGACAGTTGCCTACGCCTGTTTCGATAACCGGCACAGTTGCATTTTGAACAACCGACTGTATGAGCCCTGCACCTCCGCGCGGAATAAGCACATCAAGGTATTTATTCATTTTCATAAGCTTGGTTACGGTTTCCCTCGAAGTATCCTCCATAAAGCAAATACAATCTGCAGGGAGTCCACACTTTTCAAGAGATGCTCTCATGATGTCAGACAAAATTTTGTTTGAACAAAAAGCATCACTGCCACCGCGAAGAATCACAACATTTGATGACTTTAAGCACAGAACTGCCGTATCAACGGTAACATTTGGACGAGATTCATAAATTACACCCACAACCCCGAGCGGAACTCTTTTCTGACCAATTCTCAATCCGTTTGGCATCTGTTTCATGGCTGTCACTTCGCCTACAGGATCGGGAAGTGATGCAACCTGACGGACACCTTCGGCAATGGAACGTATCCTTTGAGAGGTAAGAGTCAGTCTGTCAATAAGCCCGGGACTCATGAAATTTTCTCTTCCCTTTTCGATGTCTTTTTCATTTTCTGCCAAGATAGCATCAATATTTTTCTCAAGCTCATCTGCAATATAAAGCAAAGCTTTGTTTTTTTCGTCAGTTGATGCAGTCTTCAAAGAATAGGATGCATTTTTTGCATCAATGCACAGTTTTTCCAAATCAAACACTTTTATCACCCTTTCAAATTACAAAGATGCAAGTTATTTCACTGCTTTGAAAAGCGTTCCGACCGATTTGCCATCCATAATATCATAGAGAATATCCGGATCGCTTCCGTTGGCAATTATCATGTTGATGCCCGCCTGCGTTGCCACAGATGCCGCATGAATCTTTGTTATCATGCCTCCGGTTCCGAGTTTTGAACCTGCGCCACCCGCAAGAGCCTCAATGGAACTGTCAATTTTTTCAACAACTCTAATCAGATGTGCGTCTCCATTCTTATGGGGATCGGAATCATAAAGTCCGTCAATATCGGAAAGAATAACAAGAAGCTCTGCTTTTGACAAACAGGCAACAGTTGCCGACAGAGTGTCGTTGTCACCAAATTCAATCTGTTCGGTGCTAACCGTATCATTTTCATTTACAATAGGGATTATTCCCAGTTGAATCAACCGTTCAAAGGTATTCTTTGCATTTTCATTTCTCACGGGATCACTGACAACATCCTTTGTGAGAAGAATCTGAGCAACATTATGATTATATTCTCCAAAAAGACGGGAGTAATAATTCATAAGCTCACACTGTCCTATTGCCGCAAGCGCCTGCTTGTCTCTTGTGCAGTCCGGTCTTTTTTTCATTCCGAGTTTACCCATGCCGACCCCAATCGCTCCGGAACTTACCAAAACAATGTTCTTCCCGCTGTTTTTTATGTCGGAAAGCACCTTGACCAATTTTTCTACACGGCGGATATTAACCCCTCCGCCACCATAAGTAAGAGTTGACGTTCCGACCTTTACAACAATTGTTTCTGCTTCAATATTTGTATTCATAACTTTCTCCGTTATTGCCAAAATACCTTCACACTGTCATGTGAAGGTATAGGAAGTAATTTTAATTTGTCTGTTTTTGAATTATTTTCTGAGTTCACTTCTGCACTGTTTAACCTTGTCATTAACAGCTTTAAAGTCTGTTTCAACTTTTTCTAAGATGTCATCGGCAAACTTGAGAGACGCAAGTCTGATTTCTCTTCCGTCTTTTTGAGCTTTAGCAATAATCTCATTTGCATTTGCAACAGCTTTTTTGGTGATTTCGTGTTCATCGATAAGTGCAAGAATTTTGTGTTCAACTTCTTTAACTTTTGCATCAGCCTGCTTCTGAGCATCTGAAATGATTCTCTTGCTGTCTTCTGCAATAGATTTTGCGACTCTGAGTTCGTCAGGAAGCTGTTCGGTGATTGTCTCGATGAGCGCCATAACTTGTTCCTTGTTAATCATTGTTTTTTTAACAAGGGGAATTTCAAACCCTTTGTCAATTATGTCCGCCAATTCACTCAAAAGTTCTATTACATCCATCATATGTATCCTCCTTAAAGATTTTTCTAAAATTCACGGTAAATTTCTTCAATCATAAAATCCGGAACAAGACCGTCTAACTTGCCACCGTATTTTGCGACTTCTTTTACAATGCTCGAAGATAAATACGAATATTTCCCGTTTGTCATAAGAAACATTGTTTCAACATTCGGACTTAGCTGTCTGTTTGTAAGAGCCATCTGAAACTCGTACTCAAAATCCGAAACAGCACGAAGACCTTTTATGATTACGTTTGCCCCAACCTCGTTTGCAAAATTGACGAGCATCCCCGAAAAACTTGCAATCTCAACGTTTGGCATATCTGCCGTTGCACGCTTGAGCCAATCAATACGCTGTTCCAGAGAAAACTTCGGCGTCTTTGAACTGTTTGTCAAAATGGCGACATATACCTTATCAAAATTGTTTGCCGCTCTTTTAATTATGTCCAAATGGCCGTTTGTCATGGGATCAAAACTTCCGGGATATACTGCTGTCTTTGTCATTGTGCCTCCAGAATATAGATACAAACTCTTCCGTATTTCTTATCTTTCAATATATTGTAATGTTGTATATCAACATCGGTACCGTTGTCATACTCCGCAACTACAACCCCTCCGGACGAAAGAAGCGACATATCATATATCATTTTCAGAGCCTCGTCCAAAAGTCCGTTTGCATATGGCGGATCAAGAAAAACAATATCAAATTTTTTCCCTTCAATTTTCAAATGCTCAAGGCAGTCTTTGAAATCATTTTTCAAAATCTGCGATTTGTCTGAAACACGGGATTTTTCCGTATTCTTTTTTATCACCGAGATTGCCTTGTCCGACTTGTCACAAAAAACACACCCGGACGCCCCGCGACTGAGAGCCTCTATGCCAAGAGCGCCGCTTCCTGCAAAAAGATCAAGACAAACCGCCCCATAAACCTTGTCAAACAACATACTGAAAACTGCTTCTTTGACATTGTCAAGAGTCGGACGCGTATCAAGACCTTCAATGGAATCGAGTTTTAGACCTCTTGCCGTTCCTGAAATAACTCTCAATTGCATAACTCTCCTATGTTAAATATACTTATAATTCATTATATATATTCTTTCATTTGTTGTCAATAGCAAATTTTGTTTTTTTACAATTTGTTTATATTTTTTTCCAAAGCAAAGAAATTTCTGTCGGAGTGTCCAAATCCCGATATGCGGATTCACACAGTAACAAGCTGTTTTCTGAACGCCGACGGAGTCATACCCGTATATTTTTTGAAAACGTTGCTGAAATAATACTCATTTTCAAAGCCGCAACGGGGAGCAATTTCCTTTATCATCATGTCATTTTGTGCCAAAAAAGTTTTGGCTCTTTCGAGACGGATTTTAGTGAGGTATTCGCCAGGCGTAACCCCGGTGCTTTGCTTAAATCGTCTTATAAAATGAACATATGAAATTCCAAGCTTCTGTGCCGTATCGGTCAGAGGAGTTTTTTCGTGAAGATACTGTTCAAAAATCTTTTTTGCCTCCTCCACCAGAGAATCCGTGCCGGGCATAACCGCATCGGGAGCGGTACCCTCAAGGAAATACTGTGTCATAATGTCGTTGAAAAGAGACTTGCGACAAGCAAAATCGTTGTGATATGTGACTTCATCCAGTTGTGCAAGAAATCTCAGGGTCGAATTTATACGTTCCTTGTCTCTGAATACTATTTTAGGGTAATGTCCGATATTTTTTCCGGTTTTAAACCTGAAAAGGTACATAGTAACCGGCTCTTTTACCTCACGGTGAAATTTTTGCCCCGGGCAAAAAATTGCCGCTTCGCCAGCACCGATGCTACACGCATAACCACCGGTTTCAAGATAAAAACTGCCCGATTTTACAAGAGCAAGCATATGCTCCTTTTCAGCGTTGTCTTCACATTCAAATTTTTCTCTGTATACCTTTGTCCATACAACCAGTTCCATAATAGCCTCACAAATGATAAAATATTATATTTTTTATTATATAATTTTCTATTTACATTGTCAAGATATCTGTTATAATGTGTTTTAATCAAGATTGGTTTGAAGTAGTTTTGATGTTTAAAAATTAATGTTTATAATAAAAAGGAGGAATTTCATGGATAATAAAAACCATATGATATGGACACCTCTTATCGGTTTTGACAGAAACAAACCCGACCGTGGTGTAAGCGAATATCTTGAAGATACAGGCTTCATCCCCAAAGCCATGTCATTATTTATTTTTCATCCCGATATTATCAATCAGCATGAAAATATGGACAAAGAGTTTACTTTTCACATTGACTTCTGTTCATATTTCGGCACGCCCCGAAACGAATTCCGTGAGCGTCAGCCCTGGACAAACTATAATCTTCGTGAGCTGGTCGGTAATCTTTCAAAGCACGGTATTGAAGTCTTTGTGGGTGTTGACGGAGTATATCTTGAAAACTCACGTCACTACGAATGGCAATCGGACCATATGGAGCTTCTTTCATATGGTGTTAACGGCAGAATGAAGCTCAATGTTCTCAAACGCTTTAAAGATGGTACATATTATGAAGACTTTTTTGTTGATAAAGTAGTAAAATGCGTAACAGACTACGGTTTTTCGGGACTTCACGTTTCCGACTGCTTCTGCCCTCCCGGATATTCAATATCCAACGGTGATTTTTCAACCGATATGCTTGATCAGTTCAAAACTCATTCAAACGTAACATATCCCGACGAAATTACATCACGTCTTGGCTTTGATGAGCAGTCGGACATTGAAGCACGTCAAAAGTTTATATGGGGAAAGCTTCGCCGTGAATGGATAGAATTTTATGTGTGGAGATGGAAAGAGTTCTGGACAAAGGTTGCAGGAGCACTTCATGCCATAGGAAAAAAAGTTATGATAAATAACGCCTGGTGCGCCGACCCCTTTGAAGCACTTTACCGCTACGGTATAGACTACAGAGTTTTCTATGAATCGGGCACAGACTATTTCATTGCAGAAACATCGCCTACCGCAGGCGAGCTTCTTGGATGCAGAGGCTATCTTTTCCAGCAATATATGTCAATGGCACAGATGATGCACGTTTTCAATCCCGACAGAGAATTGTACACACTTCTTGGTGTAAAGGACTGCACCGAAGGCTGGGATACCATTCATCACATACCCACCCGTCTTGAAAAGGATATGTATTATCTTGCCAATATGTATACAAAGCACAATGCCGAATACAAACACTCTTCAGACGGATATATGGTAACTCTCGGTGACGGCATAACCAAAGACGAATGGAACTGGGTTATGGAAAGAGCAGACCTTGCATACGGTGCAAAACCCACCGACATAAACGCACCGTCCCTCATATGGTCAGATGCAGGTCATTACGCCCATCTTGACCACTTCATAAAAGACAGACGTCCCTCCGTGCACAAACAATTTTTTGAAGTTCAAAAACGCAATGCCTCCACGGGAGAAGCTGTGCGAATTGAAGAACTTTCAACTGTTCACGGTGCAATTTTTGTTCCTAACTTTGACCTTATAGCTCCAGGCGAAAAGGAAGCCGTTCTGGCATATAACAAAGGTGTTGTAATCTGCACAGCAAAAATGGGCTACTGCAAAGACAACAACATAACTCCAGACATTTGTATTGGCGATGAAAATGGCGGCTACAAGCTTGAAGCTTTTGCATTCGGCATCTCCGACAAAGAAACTCACATTGATGCTTTGAAAGAAATCATGGCACAAAGCAAACAACCCCGGCAAAGCCCCGGCGATCCCCACGATTGGTTTGATCCTCCGTTTTTCACGGTGCAGATGCCCTTTAATGAATGCTCCGATGCCTTCTATAAAGCTCTCGCTTACCTCATAAACAAAGGAAGCGACCCCTTGTTTACCTGTGAAACAACCATTCTGCCGGTGCTTCTTGAAAACGGAAAATACAGAATGTATGTAATAAATCATCTGAACAATTACAAAAATTATGAGGTTATGTGCAAAAAAACCATAAAAGCAGTGGACTGCAGCGGGAAATTCCCGGTTATGCCACCAAGATTTGTTTTTCCACCCGACCCCAACGAAACAAAATTTGACGGAGCTGCAGCAGAAAACATGAAAATCGGCATGAAATATGACGGCATTCCCTACGGATTCCTTGCAAAGCTTCCGCCTTTGGGCATCAGCGTGTTTGACGTAACACTGGAGGAAAACAATATATGATAATAAAAAACGCACTGACCGTTCTTGATAAAAGCGTTGAAAAAAAGGATATTCACATAAACAACGGAAAAATTGCGGAAGTTTCTGATTTCATAAATCCCAAAAAAGATACGGACGTATTCGATGCCGAAGAAAACTATTTGTTTCCGGGATTTATAGATATTCACGCTCACGGAGCCTGTATGCAACGTTTTGAAGACCCGGATTGCGACTTTGGAGTGCTGTGTGATTATTTTGCAAAAAAGGGAATAACCGCAGTTGCGGCAGGTTTTTCATCAAGACCCGCTGATATTTTTGAGCAATGTGCAAAAAACATTTGCTCTTTTGCATCAGACACTTCGCCCCACACAAAAATTTTGGGAATCCATGCCGAGGGTCCGTTTCTTAACCCCGAAAAAAGAGGCGGTATGCCTTTGGAATATCTCGCAAAACCTCAGGTTGAGCTGTTTAACAGAATGTATGATGTCTGCAATGGAATGTTGAAAATTATAACCCTTGCCCCCGAACTTGAAAATGCTTTCGAAGTGATAAAAAGAGCAACAGAGCTTGGTGTAAGGGTATCTGCGGGTCACTGCGACACATCATATGAAGTTATGCAAGAAGCAATTGACGCAGGTGTTAGCCATGTGACACACACTTTCAATGTTTGTCCTCCACTTGCTCATCGAAGTCCCGGAATGCTTGGCGCCGCATTCAATGACGACAGAGTGACCTGCGAGGTAATATGTGATTTTTATCACGTTCTGCCACCCGTTGTTCAAATAATACACAAACTCAAAGGTCCAGACCATTTTGTTGCCGTCAGCGATGCTGTAAGATATGCCGGCATTGAAACCGATGAACCCATACACGAAAACGGAAGAACTCTCTATTACCGTGACGGAGTGTTTGTCACACAAGAAGACACTGTATGCGGAAGCGGCGGTTCAATGCATATGGCAGTTAAAAATCTCAACTCCATCGGTATTCCTCTTTGGGAAATATCAAAAGCAGTATCCCTGAACCCAGCAAGAGAAATTTTTGCAGACAAAGAATACGGCAGCATCGAAGTTGGCAAATATGCCGACTTTGCACTTTTGGATAAAAGTCTTGATGTGAAAGCCACATTTGTAAACGGCACACAAATATATTGACAACGAAAAAATCTTAAGTATAATTTTAATTAGTAAATTTAAATATTAAAAGGAGAACAAAAAAATGATTTATCCTATTCCTGTCTCACAAAAAATTTCAGATGAAAAATCCAACTTAAAACCTTATGACACAAAAAATTCTGTTCTTGACTTTTACAGGGCGGCAAAAGATTTTGACATTAACTTTATTTCTTCACCTTGCCTTGCAAAGGAAGAATATAAGCTTATCATCGACAAAAACAGTGTAAGCATTTTCTCATCCTGCGATGAGGGTACATACAGAGCATTAACCTCACTTCGTCAGCTCTGCATAAATTCGGAGGATTTTCTTCCCATGTGCGAAATTGAAGACAAGCCCGACTTTGAACGCCGTAGCTACATGCTCGACATCAGCCGTTCGAAAATCCCTACCCTCGATTTTCTTAAAGACTTAATCGACACTCTCACAGATTTAAAATACAACGAGTTTCAGCTTTATATGGACAGCTTCTGCTACAAATTTGAAGCTTTCCCCGAATACACAAAGGGCATCGACTGCCTCACTCCCGAAGACCTTGACATCCTTGATGAATACTGCGCAGAAAGATTTATTGACCTTGTGCCAAACCAGAACAGTCTCGGACATATGGCTCACTGGCTTAAAAAGCCCGAACTTGAACATCTTGCAATCATGCACGAAGGAAAACAAACCGGAACACTCAATCCCCTTGACGAGGGTTCAATTGAGCTTATGGACAAAATTTACGGTTCGCTTTTCCCCCACTTCAGATCAAAATATGCCCATGTTGGTCTTGACGAAGCCTACGGTCTCGGTCTCGGTCAGACAAAAGAAGCCTGCGAAAAATATGGTATGGATTCTGTTTTTTCAGATTATCTCCACAAAATCAACGACCTTTGTACAAAATACGGCAAAGAGGTTATGTATTGGGATGATATGATTATTTCAAACCCCGAATCCTTCAAAAAATTCCCTCAAAATGCTATTGCGGTTGAATGGGGCTACGGTATTATTTCCACTCAGTTTATGGAGAACAGATGCCGCACACTTGCAGAGGCAGGGGCAAGATTCTATGTTGCACCGGGAACCGCAGAGTGGGAATGCATCACATCAAGAACCGGAGTTATGGAATTTAACAACCGTACTGCGGCAGAACTTGGCAAAAAATACGGTGCAATGGGCTATATGATTACCGACTGGGGCATGCCCACAGACGGACACATGCAGCACTGGGTTAACAGCTATTTCCCAATGGCTATGGCAGGTCAGTATGCATGGAATGCAGGCGCACCTCAGGACAGACAGAATTTCAAACACGAATTCCGCTTTGGTGCGTTTGATTATCTTGACAAAAACATTTTCGGTGCAAAGGGTGTTACCGAAGAGCTTTACCGCCTCGGAAAATACTATCATCTTGAACCCCATAAAGTTCACGGTATGACACTTTCAACCGTTGCCATTTTCTCAAAACTTGACTCAAACATACTCTACAACACCATAATAAACCCATTCCCGGTTTATGACTTTGACAGATTTACCGATACATTTGACTTTGAGAATGTTATCGGTTATGTTGAATCAATTCAGAAAAGATTTGAAAAAATAGACTTTGAACCCACCCTCAAAAAAGAAGTTCTTCTCACCTGCCGTATGATTAAAATGGGTGCAAGAATTGCAATTCTCAAAATTGAAAAAGCTATTTCTCCGGAAGAGAAAAAGACATTCCTTGCAGAGATTGATTCTATTATGGAAGAACACGTTGCACTTTGGAAAAACAGAAACTTCGAAAACGGCGTGGAGGTATCTCTCGGACTTATCAAAGCAAGAAGAGACGAAATTGAGGAGATGTATTGATGAATACAGAAAAACTTCGCTCGGAAGCCAAAAAATGTGCCAATGACTTTTTGGAAAACGAAAAGGAATATATGCTGGGATTTGTTGAAGCAGAACAGCAAAACCCTCTCACCAAAACTCTCGGTGAGACTTTCAGAAAAGACACCGCCGGCGGCGTGAAAATGCTTGTGGGTGCAGACAAAAAGCTTTGCTCACTTTATGCAAACACTTTAAACTCCGATGTCTTTGACAAATTCACCAAAGAAATTTTAAACACAATAAAATCCGGAGGGAGAATCATTCTCTCCGGATGCGGTTCATCAGGAAGATTAAACAGCCGTGTAGAAGCTTCGTGGAGAGAAGCCATTCAAAATCTATCTAAAGGAAACAATCTGATTGCAGACTTCGAGAATTCCGTTTTGTCTCTTATGGCAGGTGGCGACTATGCCATAATCCGAGCTCTCGAATCCTTTGAAGATTACATCTCCATGGGCAAAAAGCAGGTTGATGATTTTGGAGTGAACGAAAACGACCTTTTTGTGGGTGTCACCGCAACAGGCGAAACCACCTGTATTTTAGGCTCTGCCAAAGAAGCTCTCGACCGAGGGGCAAAGGTGTGGATGGTTGTGTGTACCAATCCCGAAAGCGTTACGCCAAAACTCAAACGTGCCGCAGATGTGTTTAACAACAAAAACACAGATTGTATCTATATGCCATGCGGCGCGATGGCAGTAACAGGCTCCACAAGAATGCAATCATCATCAATTGAACAGGCGGTTATCCTCTCTGCTCTGGAGATTGTGCTTTGCCGACTTCTCTCAAAAGACATTTCAAACAAAAAAGAAAATCTCATATGGGGATTTGAGGCTATGATTGCATCTTTAGAAAATGAAACAACAGTCAAAAAAATGTCTGATTTCATAGAAAAAGAGCAAGCTGTGTATGAAAAAGACGGTACGGTGACCTACTTTGCCGATGATTATGTTTTAGACATCCTCACCGATACAACAGAACGTTGCCCTACATTTTCAACGCCTGCTTTCAAGCCCTCAGGCAGACCTGATCTTCCTTCTTCCTGGGCATTCGTTAAAAACCCTTCTCTTTCAACAAAAGAGGCTTGGAAAAACGCTTTAAGAAGAGTTCCCCGCTGCATTGAGTGGACAACAAAAGATTACCAAAATCTCGGTCTGTCCCAAAAAGACATAGACAAAATCCCCCCTATTGATGCCGAAGCGCTTTATGGCTTTACCATAGGTTCGGAACCCATGGAAGACAGAGAAAACGGCGAAAGTCTTGCCATGTGGATAGGATTTGAAAAATATATTCCCGAAAGCTTTTACGAGTGCGCTAAAAGATATAAGTCGCAATCAACATTTTGTCTGAAATCAGACAATTGTAATGTTATTAAAACTCACCTTTGCATTTTTGAACATCTTTCGATGAAGCTTGCCATAAACACCGTTTCAACGGGGACAATGGCACGTATGGGAAGAATCTACGGAAACTTCATGGTGTATCTCGGTATATCAAACAAAAAGCTTGTTGACCGAAGTATAAGAATAATTTCCGAGCTTACCGGCATATCTTATGAAGAAGCGGCAAATGAGCTTTTCTACACAAAGCTTCTTCAGGAATCTAAAGGCAAAAACGAAGCAGTTGTTAAAGAAACAATAGACAGAATAAAGGATGTGACAGAATGATAATAAGAAACGGCACAGGTGCCGACATGGACGCTATCATAGCTTTGTGGAAAAAGAATCTGCCCTATCTTGTGATTAACCGCAAGCTATTTATGAACAAAATCTTTATGGAACCAAATTTTGATTCAAAGGGATTTTTCGTTGCCGAAGAAAAAGGTAAAATTGTCGGCTTTTTAAATGCAATTTATCGCAAAGTGCCCATTTGTGCGGGTGCTCTCGTCGAAAAAGAAAAGGGTTGGTTTTCCGGCTTTGCTTTTGACCGTGATACCCCGGAAGTTGGAGATGCTCTTTTGGAGTGCGGTGAAAAATATCTTCTTGAAAACGGAAAAACAGTTATCAACACAGGATATTCAACCTATTTTGTTCAGGGTGTGGACGAAAACCATACTCCTGAAGTTGCGGAACACTTCAGACACAGAGGCTACAGTGAAAAACGTTCGGTTTCAATGATTCTTAATCTTTCGGAATATGAAACAGATCCGGGAGTGAAGCAAAAGAGGCAAAAGCTCAAAGACATGGGAATAGAAGTTATCAGTCTTACCGATGAATACATTACAAAGCTATTCACGCTTGAAAATGATTTCTTGCGTCCCACATGGCTCGTGGAATACAAATCCCGCGCCTGCGACATGGATTTTGACCGTGTTAAAATTGCAGTGCAAGGCGAAAAAATTCTCGGTGCTTGCATATTCAAAGACCCGGGAAGCAATGACGAACGCTTTGGACCCTTTGGCGTTTCGCCATCGTGCAGAGGGCTTGGAATCGGCGGAGTAATTCTTGATGAAGTGCTCACCGAAATGAAAAACAGGGGTCTAAAAAACGCATGGATGCAGTGGGCATCGGACGACAAAGGTGCCGCTGTGATTTATGAAAGAGCAGGCTTCAAGGTGAAAGAGTCTTATTTGGAATTTGAAAAAGATTTCAGTTCTTGAAACATCTGATTTCAGACTGAAAAGGAAGGAAAATGTAAAATGAAAAAAACTGCAATGGTTACTGCAGGGAGCAGTCATACAGGACTTGAAATTTCCAAAAAATTTGCATCGGAAGGCTACAATCTCATAATCACAAGCCGCAACAAAGACAAGTCTCAAAATGCCGTAGATGAAATTCAAAAAACGTATCCGGGCACAAAGGTTTTCTCGGTGCAAATTGAGCTTACAAGTGTTGAAAGCATTAAAACAGCATTTTCAAAAATCAAAGAGGAATTCAAAGCAATTGATGTTTTTGTAGCAAATGCGGCACATCTGGGTGTTGACCTCGACATTTACAACACCACAGAAGATGATTTTGATGCAGTGTTCGACACCAATGTCAAAGGAACATTTTTCTGCTGTCGGGAGGCGGCACGTCTCATGAAAAACGGAGGCACAATTGTAACCCTTGGCTCGGTGCAGTCAAAGGGTGCAGTTGAGGGACGCACGGTTTACGGTGCATCAAAAGCGGCACTTTCTGCCCTCACAAAATATCTTGCCTACGACCTTGCCCCTCTAAACATCAGAGCAAATTGCGTTATTTCGGGAGCAATTCATACCACACGCTGGGATAATCTCGACCCAAAAGACCTTGAAAAGCGCCGCGAGAATTATCTCACAGGAAGAGAATCCACAACCGAGGAAGTTGCAAATGCAGTGTACTATCTTGCATCGCCCCTTTCAAGCTCGGTAACAGGAACGGAAATTGTGGTGGATTCGGGACTTTTAACATCAATTTTGCCTTATGCAAACAGAAAAGTGAAAAACCATGACGATTTTCTCTGTAAGGAGTGATTAACTTGAAAATAACCGATATAAAAACCTATACCATGGATGCATACCGTACCAACTGGACCTTTGTTAAGTTGGAAACAGACGAAGGGATTCACGGTTGGGGCGAGGCATCCCTCGGAACTCAGGAAAACGCCCTTTGCGGATGTGTTGACGACCTCAAAAGGCTTATAGTGGGAAGAAATCCATTTGAAATTGAAAAAATGAGATTTGAGGTTTACCGCGACATCTACTGGAAAGGCGGTCCCGTTCTCATGTCCGCCATAAGCGGCGTTGAAATGGCAATGTGGGATATCATGGGCAAAGCACTCGGTGTTCCTGTTTCAACACTCCTTGGCGGAAAGGTGCGCAACAGAGTTCGCATGTATGCCAACGGATGGTTTTCGGGTGCAAGAGAGCCGGTGGAATTTGCTCAAAAGGCAAAAGAAACCGCCGACCTTGGCGTGACTGCAATCAAATGGGATCCATTTGGAAAAGCTCACATGACCCTCACAAACGAAGAGATGGAAAAAGCCATAAACATTGTAGGTGCAGTTCGTGATGCCGTGGGTAAAAAAATGGATCTTCTCATTGAATGCCACGGAAGATTCAATCCCTACACCGCCATTGAAATTGCAAAACAGCTCGAACCCTTTGGAATTTTCCTCATGGAAGAGCCCTGTCCTCCCGACAATCCCGATTCTCTGCTTTCGGTTAAGAAAAAATCACGTGTGCCCATTGCGGCAGGCGAAAGAATATACGGTCTTCATGCTTATGTGGACTATTTGCAAAGAAATTGTGTAGACATCATACAACCGGACATTTTCCACACCGGAGGAATTTTTGAAGGAAAGAAAATTGCCGCTATGGCAGAAGGCATGCATATGCCAATCTCTTTCCACAATCCTTCAGGTCCGGTTTCAAATGCGGCAGTTCTTCAGCTTGCATCAACAGTGCCAAACTTCCTCATTCACGAAATCATGCTCACAGACGGCGGTTTCCGCAAAAAAATAAGCAATGAAAAAGTGGTGTTTGACAACGGCTACATTGTCGTTAACGATGCACCGGGTCTTGGAATTGAGCTCAACGAAGAAGAAATTGCAAAGTATCCGTACAAGCCCCGAATACTGAGGCACTACACCGGGACCCTCACCGATATCAGACCAAAAGACGATACCATCTTCTATTTTGAAGGCATTGGCAAAAAGGAGGAGGAATAATATGCTTAGCTTTTTAAAGCAAGAAAAATTCGCACTTCTTTTTCGCTCCATACCCTCAAAATATGTTGCAGATGCGTGCAAAGCGGCATATGAAGGTGGAGTGAGAATTTTTGAAATCGCCTTTGACCCATCAAAGGATGACACAATATATGAGACTCAAAAATCAATTGAAACCGTTTATGAAACCCTCGGACGCGGCATTGAGGTTTATGCAGGAACCTGCGTAAAAAAAGAATATGTTGATGCGGCGGCAAGTTCGGGAGCAAAAGCCATAATCTCCCCGGGAACTCAAAATTCCGTGATAAACCGCACAAAAGAGCTTGGACTAATCTCTGTTCCCGGTGCTTCAACACCGACAGAAATCCTTGCGGCACATGAAGCAGGTGCAGACATTGTGAAAATCTTCCCGGTTCTTCCTGATGATGTCAGACGTTTACAAGTGACCATGTCACCCCTTTCGCACATTCCGTTTATGCCTACGGGCGGGGTTAACCCCGACACCATTGCCGAATTTTTGAAAACAGGTGCAACGGCTCTTTCGGCAGGAGTAACCGTAATAAGCAGAGAAATTGCCGAAAACAGAGATTTTGAGCTCGTTAAAAAGAACGCTAAAGCGCATATCGACGCAATTAGAAGCTTTGCAAAATAATATTGCTTCTTTTATTGGGTTTTCTGACATGAAACATCATTTTTGAAGCCATTTTATGCTTTTTGCATTGACTTATGTCATAAACAGGTGATATAATCAAGAAAAACTTATCGAAGGTGATGTCATGAATATACCCGAAATCAACTTTGGGAATTTAATTTATAACGAACACGAGGGAAAAGGTGTTTATGTTTTAAATTACGGTGAGGTTTCTTCAAAAGAGTTTGAAGACTACATACAAGGATTTGAAGCTCTCGGATACCCCCTTTATGAAGAACACACCCTTGGCGCAAACAGCTTTTGCACATTCAAAAACGGCAATGATGCAATTTTTGCGGCATATTATCCCGGTACGGAGGAAATGCGCATTGTAACAGAACCAAACTCCAACTTTTTCTCATTCAAAGACATTGGCGGCAGAAGAAAAGTCAAAATGCTATGCACTCAAATTGACCTTGAAGACTTTGGAATGTCATATGTTTTGAGACTTTGTGACGGCAGATTTATCATTATTGACGGCGGCAGAGAATGGGAACCCGAGGCAGACAAGCTTATCACGGTTCTAAAGGAACAGACCATTCACGAAAAACCCATCATTGCCGCATGGATTATGACTCATCCTCACTGCGACCACTACAGAGCCTTTTATCCCTTTCATGAAAAATATATCAACGAGGTTGTCATTGAAAAATTCCTCTACAACTTCCCCGAAGCAAGCGAAGAAGAACTTGTGTGCGAAGAAACAAATCCTGTTTATGACAAGGAAATCAAACTCCTTCCAAAGTTTGACGATCTTATCACCTCTCTTGATATTCCTGTTTACCGTCTCCACACGGGTCAGGTGTATAACTTCTGTGATGTTAAATTTGAGGTTCTTTCATCTCCCGATGATGCATTCTTCAAACCCTTTGCAAACTTTGGCGGATTCAATGTTATTTCCGTTGTTTTCAAAATGACCTTTGAAGGTCAGGTAACCATGTGGAATGCCGATACCCATCTTGTGCACGCAAAGATTGCCGAGCGTTGGGGTGAGTATTTGAAATCCGACATTTTCCAGATAACTCACCACGGTTTCCAAGGTGGTGACATTAAAGCTCACCGTCTGGCAAACCCAACGGTTTGCCTGCTCCCTGTTGAGGAAGCAAATGCCTATCAGTATATTGATTATTATTTCGACACTAACCTTGAGCTTTTCTACAAACTCGATGTTCAGGAGGTAATCACCGGAAGTCACGGCAACGTCACCATTGAACTGCCATACTTCCCTGCTCCCAATGCAAAGCAGTTTCTTTACGAAACAATCGAAAGGAACAGGAAATCTCTCGGTGCAAAAACTTGGTTTTTTGACCCCGTTACCAAGGATAACTGCACATTCACATTCATCAATGCCGCTCGCACTTGTGATGTGTATGCAGACCTTCTTTTTGAAGCACCGAACAAAACCATAAAAAGCATAAAAATTAATGTTCCCGGCGGAAGATGTGTGAAAAACATCTTAAATCCCGAAGATGCCGACGGCAATGCACTCTTTTTTAACCGTCAATCTCTTGAAGCTCTGGGTATGCCCGACGTGGAAAGCTTTGCGGTGCGCTTCAGAAGTGACGAACCAATTGTGATAACAGGAGCAGTTAAAGCTGTTTATTCGGACTAGTTTACACATATAAAACCCACCACAGATTCAATACATATATAATCTGTGGTGGGTTTTTTACTAAAAATATTGCAATAACATGTTAATTAAATAATTATATTTTAACCGAATCCTTATATTCCTTTGGTGACATATTGGTCACCTTTTTAAACACTCTTGAAAAATAGTGAGGATTATCAAAACAGAGCATTTCGGATATTTCGGATATACTGTGTTGCTCCTGACGGATCAGAATTTTTGCTTCATCAATTTTTAGCTTTGTCATGTATTCATTTATTGTCATGGAGCTGTTTTCTTTAAATTTTGCCGAAACATATGTTCGTGAAAAATTCATTTTTCTGCATACATCGTCAACTGTGATTTTGCCGTAAATATTGTTGTGCAGAAGCGAAGCAACCATTGCTGTTATGGAGTCGGTAAATTCCCGACGCGGGGTGGTTTGTTTTGCGTTTTTGTCAAAACGCAAAAGACGGATAAGAAGCATTTCCAAATTGAGCTTAATGAGTTGTTCACCGCCGGAAGGTGCATTTGGTTTTTGTTTGAGTTCGGTGAGATTTGGATTGTTTTTTTCCAGAAAATAAGCATTTTCGGCTTCCGATACAATTGATGAAATGTGATTTCTCAGCGGTGTGGGAATAACAAGATGCTTGTTCTTAAAAAAATCCATATCGGGCGACTTGCACACAAAGGTTATGATGAAAACATTTGGTGCAACCTTACCGTTTGTGCCAAGGGCATGAAACTCGTTGGGTTTGTGAAAATATGCTTCACCTTGGCGCAGTGTCACATCGTGGTTTTTTGCAGTAATCACTGCCTCTCCCCTGTCCACATACACAATCTCCCAAAAATCATGCCTTTCGCCTGCAGATTTGAAGTTGCGATCAAACTCAAAATAATGAATTGTAACAATGCTGCTTACATTTATTATGCAGTCTATTTTTTGCTTAATGTAGTTGCTGTTCATGTAGCACCTCTTTGTTTACAAAAGTATAAAAATAAAGTATATTATTGTATTGAAAATCTTTGTTTGTAATGATACCATATAATTAAGTTTTAGTCAATAGAAAGGGGATTATTTGTAATGAATGTTCTTGCAATAGGATGTCATCCCGATGACATGGAAATCAACTGCGCCGGAACACTTGCAAAATGTGTTAAGCGCGGTGACAACGTTACAGTGTGCCACGTTGCAAACGGCAACCTCGGTCATGCAATAATCCAGCCCGATGAGCTCCGCGAAATCAGAATTGGCGAAGCAAAAAAGGCTGGAAGTCTTGCCGGTATTAAGGTTGTAACATGTGACATTGGCGACTGCATGGTTTATGAAGGCAGCAAAGAGCAAAGAGATATCCTTGTTGATATCATCAGAGAAGCCGATCCCGACTTCATCATCACTCACGCACCCTCTGACTACATGCCCGACCACGTGGCTGTAGCAAGACTTGTGTTTGATGCTTCTTTTGCCGCAAGTGTACCTCACTATAAAACAAAGGTAGACAAGGTTTCAAAGGTTACTCCCATCTACTATATGGATAACCTTGCAGGTCTCGGTTTTGAACCCACTCACTTTGTTGATGTTACCGAAGAAATCGACCTTAAGCTCGAAATGCTCGAATGTCACGAAAGTCAGCTCAAATGGATGAGAGACCACGACCACATTGATTTTGCAGATTTTGTTAAGACCTGTGCAAAATACAGAGGCTTCCAGTCTAACTGTGCATATGCCGAAGCATTCAGCGAATGTCTGGTATATCCCAAGGTTCAGGCAAAGAGACTTCTCCCGTAATTTGCTTTTATAATGGAATTTATTTAAATTTAAATATTCAAGGAGGAAACAAAAATGAATTTTATCGATACCGTTAAAGGTTCAATGCTTGACGGATTTTATCCCGCAGGCTGGGACATGGAAAAAATTGACAAATGCTGTGATCCCGCAAACAAAGTTGAAGACAGACAGGATTTCTGGCACAAAGATTTCACACCAGTAAGATGTGAAACTCTCGGCGAATTCGACACCTACATGGGTCACGAAATCGCTCTCCAGATCAAAAATGCAAAAGACAGAGGCGAAAAACTCGCTCTTATTCTCCCCGTTGGCCCCATGGGTATGTACAAATGGGCTGTTTACTTCCTCAAAGCTTGGAATATAAAATGTGACCACGTGTACACATTCAACATGGATGAATGGGCAGATGCTGAAGGTAACACTCTTGCAGCAGACGATCCTTCCGCATTCCAGAATGCTATGAAGCAGGCTCTCTTTAATCCTCTTGGTGAACTCACAGTTCCCGAAAATCAGAGAAACTTCGCTTC
>JAFQHQ010000123.1 GCA_017397885.1 Clostridia bacterium
ACATTTAAAATTAATGTCTGAAAACCATCTTCAGTATTGATTACATAGGCTCATGTACAGCTTCGGGTTACCACTCAAAGCAAGGCTCTGCCTTGCTTTGAGTTCGATTTGACAATTCTGAATCTTTTTTCCTATTCCCCAAACGGGACCGTAAATTAATTTGCTGAATTAATTTACGGTCCCGTTTTAAATTATGCTATATAAAATTCAAATTATATCACTGCAACAAATCCATAAATTCATCACCGGTGATGGTTTCTTTTTCAATGAGATAGCGCGAAATACTGTTAAGCTTTTGCATGTTATTCTTGAGGATATCTTCAGCTTTTGTATATGCCTTTGAAACAAGACCTATAACCTCACGGTCTATTTTTGCCGCCGTTTCATTTGAACAAACAAGAGTTGTATCATCACCAAGATATGCATTATTGAGAGTTTCAAAAGCAACCATACCAAACTCTTCGCTCATACCGTAGCGTGTTATCATTGCACGGGCAATTTTAGTCGCTTGTTCGATATCATTTGAAGCTCCCGAGGTTATTGTTGAAAACATAAGTTTTTCAGCCGCTCTGCCCGCTGTGAGAGTAACAATTTTGTTAAAGGCTTCTTCTTTTGACATAAGAAATTTTTCATCTTCTTCAACTTGCATTGTGTAACCAAGTGCTCCCGAAGTTCGGGGAATTATTGTTATCTTGTGAACAGGAGCTGAATGCTTTTGCATTGCGGCAACCAAGGCATGTCCAACTTCGTGATAGGCAATAATTTCTTTTTCCTTGTCGGATATAACCATGCCCTTTCGCTGATAACCTGCCAAGATTACTTCAACACTTTCTTCAAGGTCACACTGCTGCACTTCAATTCTTCCCATGCGTACAGCACGAAGCGCCGCTTCGTTTATGATGTTGGCAAGCTCTGCTCCCGATGCCCCGCTTGTGGCGTTTGCAATTGCTTTAAAGTTAACACCATTTGCAATGTTAACCTTTTTGGCATGAACCTGAAGAATTGCTTCACGTCCTCTGAGGTCCGGAAGTTCAACGGGAATTCGTCTGTCAAAGCGCCCGGGACGAAGAAGAGCTTTGTCCAGAGAGTCCGGTCTGTTTGTTGCGGCAAGAATTACAACACCTTTTTTTCCGTCAAAGCCGTCCATCTCGGTAAGAAGCTGATTGAGGGTCTGCTCTCTTTCGTCATTTCCGCCTGAAATGTGACCGGAATCACGTTTTTTGCCTATGGTATCAATTTCATCGATAAAAACAATACACGGTGCTTTTTCATTGGCTTGTTTAAAAAGATCACGCACCTTTGCCGCACCCATGCCGACAAACATCTCAACAAATTCAGAACCCGAAATCGAAAAGAACGGTACATTTGCTTCACCTGCAACAGCTTGTGCAAGAAGAGTCTTACCGGTTCCCGGAGGTCCGACAAGGAGAGCTCCCTTGGGAAGTGTTGCACCAATTGCGGCATATTTTTTTGGATTGTGCAAAAAGTCAACAATTTCTGTGAGAGCTTCTTTGGCTTCGTCCTGACCTGCCACATCGGCAAAGGTTTTTCCGCTTTGAGCCTTAACATAGACTTTTGCATTTGATTTCCCAAAACTCATGGCGTTGCCGCCAAAACCACCCTTGCCCATTTGACGTGTGAGAAATTTCCAAAACACTATCATAATTATAATGGGGATGCCGTAACTCAAAAAGAGCGACAAGATAAGCGGCATTTCTTCGGGCTGAACTTTTGAAAATTTCGCACCCGAATCGGAAAGCTTTTTAACAAGATCGGGATCATCCATATAGCCCGTTTTATACACATCGGCGCTTTCATCCGAAGCAAACAAGTTAAATGAAAACAGCGACGGTGCTTTTTGTATCTGTTTTTGCGGTTTTGTTTTAAGTGTATATGTTATATATTCTCCATCAACTTCAACATTTTCAATGTTCTTTTTTTCAAGCTGATCCAAGAACACATCATAGCTTACCTCTTCAACCTTGTCACCAAAAATTGACGGAAATACGAAGTAATTTATGAGAATAATTAAAACAACACCGATAACAATATAAAATATTTTACCTTTTTTTGAACCCATGTAATCACCTTTGTTTCGTTTTAATAATAGCAAAAAGACCGCGTGAAAGGAAAGCCAAACAAGTTTGGCTGAATAAAATCCTTAACACGCAGTCTGAAAATCAAATATTACTGAGCGTTTTCCTCAGCAGAAGCAGCGGCTTCTTCGTTGAGTGCATCTTTTCTGGAAAGATTGAATCTGCCCTGACGGTCAATTTCCATAAGTTTAACCTTGATTTCGTCACCTTCGGAAACAACATCTTCAACCTTTGCAACTCTGCGGTTTTCAAGCTTGGAGATGTGAACAAGGCCTTCTCTTCCGGGGAGGAATTCTACAAATGCGCCGATTTCGATGATTTTTACAACCTTACCGGTGTAAATCATGCCAACTTCGGGCTCTGCAACAATGCCTTCAATGGTAGCAAGAGCTCTGTCGCCTGCTTCCTGATCGGTTGTGAGAATGAATACACTACCGTCATCTTCGATGTCGATTTTAACGCCGGTGTCGGCAATAATTTTCTGAATTGTTTTACCGCCCGAACCGATAACATCTTTAATTTTATCAACGGGAACCTTGGTTGTGATAATCTTGGGAGCATATTCGGAAAGCTGTGCTCTGGGCTCGGGGATTGCTTTGAGCATTACTTCATCGAGAATGTAGTAACGTGCATCTCTGGTTTTTCTGAATGCTTCTTTGATTATGTCATAGGTAAGACCGTCAACCTTGATATCCATCTGAATTGCTGTGATACCTTTTTTGGTACCTGCAACCTTGAAGTCCATGTCACCGTAAAAGTCTTCAACACCCTGAATGTCAACCATTGTGAGGAATTCATCGGAGTCGGGCTTAGTGATAAGACCGCAGGAAATACCTGCAACGGGAGCTTTGATGGGAACACCTGCATCCATGAGAGCAAGTGTGCTTCCGCAAACACTACCCTGTGATGTTGAACCGTTTGAAGAAAGAACTTCGGAAACAAGACGGATAGCATAGGGGAAATCGTCAGTTGAGGGAATTACGGGAGCGAGGGCTCTTTCGGCAAGAGCACCATGACCGATTTCTCTTCTTCCGGGGCCTCTTGAGGGTTTGGTTTCACCAACAGAGTATGAGGGGAAGTTGTAGTGATGCATATATCTTTTGGATGTTTCTTCGTCGAGACCGTCAATAATCTGAGCTTCTGAAACAGCACCGAGGGTTGCAATTGTGAGAACCTGAGTCTGACCTCTGGAGAAAAGTCCCGAGCCGTGAACTCTGGGAAGAATGCCCACACTTGAAGAAAGAGGTCTGATTTCGTCAATTCCTCTGCCGTCAACACGTTTGTGATCTTCAATGAGCCATTTTCTAACAATTTCTTTTTGAATCTTATAGAAGATTTCGTCAATTTCAGCTTCTCTGCCTTCGCCTTCTTCACCGAGGAATTCCATGAGCTCGGTTGTGAGAGCGAACATTCTTTCGTCACGGATTCTCTTGTCATCGGTGTCAATTGCGGCACAAACCTTATCATAAGAGAAGTTATACACCTTGTCATAGAGGTCGTGGTCAACTTCGTGAGCTTCGTAGGGAGCTTTTTCCTTGCCTACTGCTTCAACGATTGTATCGATAAATTCACAAATCTTGATGATTTCCTGATGAGCGAAAACGATAGCATCGAACATAACGTCTTCGGGAACTTCGTTGGCGCCTGCTTCAATCATAACAACCTTTTTCTTTGTACCTGCAACGGTAACATACATTTCACTCTTTTCTCTCTGTTCGAGTGTGGGGTTAATTACGAATTCGCCGTCAACAAGACCTACAACAACTGCACCCACAGGACCTGCGAAGGGCATCTGTGAAATTGAAATGGCAATTGAAGCACCGTTCATTGCACAAACCTCGGGAGAGTTGTCGATGTCAACAGACATAACTGTTGTTACAAGACCAACGTCATTGCGGTAATCCTTGGGGAAAAGAGGACGGATGGGACGGTCGATAACACGGCTTGTGAGAACCGCTTTTTCGGAAGGCTTACCTTCTCTCTTTAAAAATCCGCCGGGAATTTTGCCCACCGAGTACATTTTTTCTTCATAGTCAACGCTGAGCGGGAAAAAGTCTACACCGTCTCTGGGTTTCTCGGATGCTGTAGCTGTGGCAAGAACAACGGTATCGCCGTATCTTACCAAGCATGAACCGGATGCAAGCTGTGCAAGTTCGCCTGTTTCAACAGTGAATTCTCTGCCTGCAATTGTGGTAGTAAATTTCTGTGTCATTTTTTGTTCCTCCTGTTTTAATTTGGTGGCAATGGGAGAAATTTTCTTAATATTTAGCACTTAAATATGCCTTTAAATAAATGTTAAAAACATATTTAACTGCTAAAATAAGACAATTTGTCCCACTGCAAAATATTTTCTAATTAGTAAAATAGGCAAAGATGACGAAACGTCACCTTTGCCACGCCTTAAAGAGACTACTTTCTGATGTTGAGCTTTGCAATGATTGCACGGTATCTTTCGATATCGATTTTTGCAAGATACTGCAAAAGACCTCTTCTCTTACCAACCATTTTAAGAAGACCTCTTCTTGAGTGATGGTCTTTCATGTTGGATTTGAGATGTTCGGTGAGGTGGTTGATTCTGTAAGTAAGGATTGCAACCTGTACTTCCGGAGAACCTGTGTCACCTTCGTGAGTAGCGTATTCTTTGATAATAGCGTCTTTTGTTTCCTTAAGCATTTGGAAACACCTCCTGAAATAATTTATATCGCCTCATGGCAAAGAATCGGGTCGGAGAATCCGTGACCCTTGCCCAGGGCTGGTTGACATACATCAACTAATTATGCATTATATCACAACAAAATGAAAAAGTAAATAGCTTTTGAGAAAAATAATTGAAAGTTTTCTCATATATATTATACCGTTTTTTGTGTAATATAACCTATGTTTTAATTCAAGTAATTTAATTTTTAAATTAAAACTCATTACTCACAAAACATGGCAACCATATTTATAATCAATCCATCAAGATATCACGGTTTTAAAAAAAAACCAATATTAAATATTACAAAAATCCCATTTCAGGAGCGTAACCTGAGCCTCCATTATTGGCATATATGATATTTTTTCTACTTTCTTTTCCGGATAAGGGTTTGAAAATGCCGTGCAATAGCGTATTTTGCCTCCATCAATATAAGGAAGACTTGCACCGAGTGCTTCATTGCATTTAGAATCCGCACCGATTTTAACGCTTGTGTCATTCCCCTCATTTTCGCAATATATATTCCATCCGTATATCACAGGCAACCGTGCTTCACTACCATCAGAATAGTCAACAACGTAATCCCCAAGATGCCAATCTTCCGGCACTATAAAATTACCGCACCAAAACTTGAAATGTTCTTTGTGGTAAGTCGTTGAATGACAAATTTCTATGATATTTTTATCCAAACTTCTTTTATAATTTTCATATAGAATTTTTGCACTTTTTGAATAAACTTCATCTCTCATATCATCATCATATTCACAGCTCCAAAATACAAACGCATTGCACACAAGTGACAGTGTCTGCATATTTCGCTGCATATACTCATCGCTTATATATCCCCAATTAGAATAAAATCCTCCATCAGCTATGGCACTTCTTTCACGGTAATTTTCCTGCAACAGTGCACTATAATTACCATACACCATTTTGTATCCAAGTTCGCAAAGCTTATCCTCCTCTTCTTTGGTTGCATTCATATAACACCAATGTAACATTGTTATATCTCTCGGAAGTCTGTTTTTACATCCAATAACACTACACACATCTCGGCAAGGATCGGGAGATGCACCGAATGGTTTATTAAGACCGTCGTAATCGCAGAATGTTATATCTTCAAAAAGTTTATCGCACCACATATAAGCCGAAATATTTTTTGATTTCAAATAATCATTGATTATTATTACATCATCTACAAAGAGATCTACTGCTTTCTTTCCTTGACATCTTTCACAATGGCATGCCGAATAAAATTCATCATGACCTATATTTAAAAACTTTGGTTCAAAAACATCTACAACCTCATCAATTATATCAAAAAGAATATCATAAGTTTTAGGATTTGAAGGGCAATATGTGTCGGGGTAATCATCATTTTGACGTTCTGCAAGGTCAGGATGTGCCATTACGATATAATCAGAATGACTAAGTGACGGTACTTCAGGAATAACTTCAATTTCTCTCTCTTTGCAATATTCAACAATATCACGCATTTCGTCCTGAGAAATAAAACCGCCCTCACCATTTTCAAAATGAATGGAATCCTTTGCCCATGGATATGTATACAGCTCAATTTGCATTGCTCTTTCCGGGCTCTCCATAATTTCGGCACAAAACTCACACCACTTAGCATTGATTTCAGGATGCTTTTTATATTCCATAGCCCCCCCAACCTCAATGATTACGGAATTATATTTATAATAAACAAGTTCATCAATAAGCTTTTTAAAATCATTTATTTGATTCTTGCCCGGAGTGTACAACCTATACCCTCTTGTTCTTTTGTCAGGATAATCAAAAAGAATCATATCCTTGACACAGTCGGCTTCAATGAGCTGTTTGAGTGTTGAAACAGCATAAATAAGTCCACGATGAGAAGAAGCACACAAATCAACTTTTTTATCTGCAGATGAAATCCGCAATGCATAATTCTCTTCATCAAACTTATATTGTTCTCCCAGTTGTTTTATTATGTCATCAGGAATATGCTCATATAAACAGATGTCATATTTTATACCGTTTGACGTACACTTTGAAATCGTATCCAACAAATAATTACTTGCAAATGTTTCTTTACTATTTTTAATTTGCGAACCAGATGAGATTTTTATTGTATCACCTGACACTGAAATATATCTGTAGTTAAAAAACATGTTATCAATGTTGTTCATATATCTGTCCTCCAGAAATTGCTCAAAAAATTATCATTACCATTCTTCCATGGAAACATCATATTTTGCTATATCTGTCTTTTTACAACCGATTGGAGTTATTTTGGCTGTTATGTTTACGTATTCATCAGAGTTGACTTTATAATAGATACGATTAAACCCTTCGTTTTGCATTTGTTCATCAATCTGAACCGATGTCGGGAAAGGTTTTGCAGATTCTGTTCCTACCTTGCCTGCCACAGAGCTACAAAATTCCACCATTACCTGTTTTGATGCATCAACTTTATCGGTTAAAATAACTGTGTTGTTATTAACAATTTTAACTTTGGCATCAGTGTACATTAACCAATATAAATCATAGGTGTCATTTAAAACAACCTCATCACGTACAACAAGACTTTTTCTGTTGTCAGTAAAAAGAAATCCTCGTCTTGCAGAGCTAACCTTTGAACCATAGGCATCTGTCATATCCACAACAGCCTTAACATAATCCGACGTGCTGACATATTCGGTTACAGGGGCACGCTTGTAATCTTCAAATCCGGGTGTCGAATCAGGGGCAATAAGTAAAACGTTGTGAGATTCGGCTCTTACCCTGAATACACTCTTCATCCCATACTTATAATATAGGTTATAATCATCTTTTCCCAAATCATGTGCCCATCTGGTTCCCATGGCATCAAAAACAAAACTTCCCACATCATAATGAGAATGATCAAAAACCGTATCACCGGCTTTTATGCCAACAAAAACCTGTCCGGGAAGAAAACTATCACGCATTGTTATTATTTCCTCTTGCGGATAATGAATATCCAAACTCAGTGACTGCGTATCCTCGGATTCATCTTCCACATCATACCACAACAGACACTGCGCCGCCTCATCCCTTGATGCCGAATAATAAAAACCATTGGCAAGAGAGTCTTTTGAACCATGGATGTCATAATGATTATATAACCAAAATAGTCCTGTCGACGAAACATATCCTGCATCACCATCTGCAAAGTTAAAGTTTGATACATCCGATTGCATATATGTGAGATAGTCGCCTATAAGTTCAAATCCCTGTGCAGTATCAAGTTTAAAAAGTCCTACAGTTGGCTCCATAACCGAAAAAATACGTGCAGTATAGTCAATAGCAACCGTTGCATAATGAGGTCCTTCATAATACTGACCAAGAGGAGCAAATTTGTCCAGAAATTGTTCAAGTATGCGCACAATATCCGCACCGATTTTTGAACATTCTTCGGGATATACATCCATAAAAGCTAAGCACACTGCCATATTTCCGGCATTAACAAACACATTATGGTTGTTATTCATCATAACCCAGCCATATGGAGTAGTGTCATCTTTAATAGCTTCATTTACTGTCCAAAGGCAATTATTGTACGCCCCTTTTTCCATAATCTTCCTTTGTTCACTTGAAAGCTCATCATAAAACCAATCGTAAGCCACTGCATATCCAAGAGCCATTATACCAACATCAATATGATGAGAGGGGTTCCAGTCCGGCATATTTGCCACAGACTCTATATGTTTCCACGCACAATCAAAATATTTCTTATCGCCGCTGAGTTTATATGCAGCGGCAAGTGATATCATCCAATTCTCAAAATCATCGGATACATACATGAGACGCACACCATCACGAAGCTCATATTTTAATGTCGGTTCATCAAGAATACCCTCACAGAATGCAATAAGGTTTTTATACCAATGAGCCTTCAATGGGTTTATTTTAATCTCATTACGAATTCGCTCAAAATCCGACTCGGTTGCCATTATACGAGGATGACTGTTTTTTAAACCCGATTTTTCATATGTCTTATAAAACTCATCCTTATCGGGTCGATAATAAAAACAAAAATCGTTAAGTTTCTGCAATGCGATTCCGTCAGGCAAGCTGTAACTACTGTCAGATATTATAACCATTCCCGAATGAGTGGCAGATTCATCATAAATCAAATTAAGTCCCATACCATTCTGAACAATCGCCTTGAGAGGAAGATAGCATATTTCTCCAACGATTTCAGGAGCCTGACCAATATCAACCATTTCTCCCGATACACTCATCTTGGTGGTTCCGATGTTTAAAGAAATATTATCACCAATCTTTATTACAGATTCATTTTTAGCTATACTCAAGCCAAATACAATCCGAAAAAAATCTGCCGGCACCATAATTTCATTATTGAGTATATAGGGCATATGCTCTAAAATGTTTTTCTTACCATTTGAATAAACAACACCGCTTCTTGTATGAAGAGAAACCTTGTCAGTCATTATTTGTACCTGTGCACTATCATTCGGAATTGTTGTTTCAGAAGTCAGTACAATTTTCTTATCAGTATCAACAGGCTTACTATATTTATCATAATAAAAGCATTTGTCTGTATAAACATATGGCGGATATACAATAATATTATCAATGTATGCAGTGTTGTTTCCAACAGAAGATAGCTCATATTCAAAGTGCACACATTTATCAAAAGTAACACCCGGCAAATATCCTGATAATTTCAATTCCTCGTCTATATAAAAATCAAAACTTTTCGTATCATGCTTAAACACAATTGTAACTTTAGTCATGCCGGACAAATATGAGCCTAAAACGGTGTCGTCATATGCAGTAATCTTGCCACCATCAGTGAATTTCAGCAAATAAGCAGGGGTCCCTCCACCACATACGACAAATTCACCCTCCATTGCGGATTCAGATGTTAAATCAAAGGATATAACAAAATCGCCCAGACACAACGCCTCATATTTAAGATTGACCGGATTAGCGGTAAGTGGTACAGACAGAACCTTTGAGCCGTTAAACTCACTAACAATTCCATTATTCTCTCTTATACCAATAGATTTATCTTCAAAATTCATAATTAATTTCACGTCCTCTTTAATGTCTGCAATTCTCCTCTGGTGTTTGAATTGCAAAGGTTTTAAGGTTCCAACTCCGTCAAAGCAAAAAATGCAAGCCGTATCACCAATTGCAGTCGGACCAATGTCCATGTCAAAAACTTTGCTGTATTCATCATTCGAGCACAAAACATCCTTCCGTTTCACCGACACAAGCCTTTGCGCTCCTTCATCACCATTATATAGTGCTCCATACACGCAAAAACTCTTTTCTTTCCCATCGGTATCAGCTGAAATTCTTGCATACACATGTTCTTTGCCATCTTCGGCATTTGCTGTGTAAAATGAAGATGCTACTTCAAGTTCGCCAACAAAATCTTTTTTATAGTATGATTTGTGTTCAAAATTGTCTATATAATAAGCGGAAGTTCCACTTAAAATTTCAATGTAATTTAAAAATGCATAAGCGGATGAAAATTTATTATAATATATGGGTACATCATTTGCTACAAACCACAACTCACCGGTTTCACCATCGTATATAACACTAATATTACACCAAGTATTTAGAGGCATATACTTTTTAGCATATGTCCCTCCGCCTTCTCCGGAAATTTCAGATTTTGATATATGAATCCTGTCTGCAATCCAGCCGGTGTTTGTTTTAATATTTATATTTAACGGATTGTCAAAATCCATAAGCATTAAATCAAAAGATATCTCGCTGACAGCCATATTGTGAGGATTAAAGCACACTACTCTTGCTTTGCTAATTCCATTAGGATTAAAAAATATAGATTTATCACCCACATATGAATTATTGAGATCATCTGTAACTACCCATGATCCGCCACTATCTTTAGAGATGTATCCGTTAGCCATGGTAGTCACAGATTCAATTGAATAAAGTGTGTCAAAGTTTTCAGATACAGTATTTCTTGTTATCAAAGAACTGTTATATCTTCGATAATCTAAGTTCATGAGATTATCATTTTGTACACTGTCCCCAATCACCCCATATTTCACCTTTGAGATTGTGACTGTCGGAGTTTTGTAGGCTGCAAGCCACAATGAAAGGGAGGCGTCACCTGTTGCAAGATTCTTGCTTGTCTTTTCAACATCATCAACAAGAACCTTTGCAACAGGTGTTTCGCTTGTTCGATCAACCTCTACTCTTATCACATGGTTTGTAGCGTTTTCAATGTCTCCCTCACCGGCCCAGGTTAAAATGTATAGTCTCGTATCACCATAATTCAGCCCAGCATAAGTCCTTGTGTTTGCATTGGTCGAAATGTTGAACTCAAGAAACCTTTTTTGACCTTTAGTATTGTTGATTCCATCTGCGAAAAAAATATTTACACCGGAATTCCCATTGTTTGCATTGTCATTAGCTCCATGAAAAGTAAGCTTATCTCCTGTATATTTTTTCACAAAACTGTAATCTTCATTGTTATTGTCCTTTTTAACAGTAATCGTAGCGCCATTTTGTCTGTGAATTTCGTCACCATTGTATGAAATCAATGTACCATCAGTTGTTCCGCCTGCATGTAACGAATTTACAAAAACAAATTCGTTTAACCTGTCTGACGAATACGCTATACCGCTTAAAGCCGACATAACAACTGAAAAAAACAATGTAATACTTATACTAATGGATAAACACCTTTTCATATAAAGTCTCCCAATCAAAGTTTTCTCCAATATAGACCATCAAAATCCGAAAATCACAAACGAAACCATCACGGTTATTTTAATTTAATTTCAAAAGGACCATCTGCATCTACATAGTTTTTCTTTACACCAAGATCTGACATCCATTGGCGAACTATCAGTGTTTTATAGGTGCCTGTATTGAATCCGCCGGAGCCAACATTATCCCACAGCCATGTAGGCGTTCCCCAAAAACAGTATTCGGGTGCTATTGCCTCATATACCGGTTTATCCACACCATTCTGACCATGATGTGCCATTTGAACGTAGTTCGACTTCAATTCACTTTCAGGAACAATCGAGAGCATATCCTGACCTGCCTCAACGCCCATATCTCCAAGGAACATTACACGGTCATTTGCCGAATCAATTCTAATTATTACACTTGTATTATTCAAAAAGTTTGCATGTATATTAAAGTCAGGAACATATATAACATTGATTGAAACCTCACCATATTCGTAAACATCACCTTGCTGCGGTGTCACAACATTGATATTATATTTATCAACAATGTTATTAATTTTGTCATCATATCCAACATTTGATCCTGATTCATATTGTGCAATCAAATCTTTTGACGGGAATTTGAAACAAACATTGCCCACCGAGATTTCATCTCCGTATTTCTCCATAATTTCACAAAATGCACCCACATGGTCATCATGAAGATGTGATAAAAACCAAAAATCAACCTTACCACCAAGCTCCTTGATTTTAGAATATAACACTTCAGATTCGCTTTCAAATCCACCGTCTACAACAATAACCGAATCTCCTGACTTAATAACAAATGAATTGCAAATTGTATCAGTCGCTGATTTTAACATAAATAACGAATTCATTTCAGCATTCTCCTCCTCATCTGAAATAACTGTTAGTTCTTCAACGAATGCGTTTTTGCACAGGGGTTCTAAATTAGATTTATTTAATAAAAATGCTTTTGCTGAAACCGGTGGATTATCTGCATATAATTCGGTTTTAAAATTAGTTGAAGATGTCACCGGCACTGCACTCAAAGGTGACAAAGCTATTAACTCTCCCGAGCTACCATATCCTGCAACTACAAGGCAAGCATTGGTATCATCTTTTGTTGCCCCGACAAATGCATTTGCAGACAAACAATACTTTTGTGCAATTTCCGCAAATCCATACTTCACAGAACTAATAGTTACAGCAGGAGTCTTATATGATGATATATGTAAGGAAATATTTTTATTTATTTCTGATAATTGAACACTCGAAACGATCGAACCATCAAGATATACATTTGCAATATAAGCCTCGGAATTATCATCACCTGATATTTCAACCCTGACATTGTGAATTGCATTTGTGCTCAATTTATTATCTGCGTGACATAATGTATATATGTTAGTTCCGCCGTATTCCAAGCGAGCATATGTCCTTGTGGAAGCATTGGTCTGAATAAGAAAGTCAAGAAACTCGAAGCCGGATTCAAATTCATTTGTTCCTTTATCAAAAACAAATGCAACCTCAGAGTTCCCTATTCTGGCTTCATCGTTTGCACCATGATACGAAAGCTTATCTCCCAGATATTTATAAACAAAACCGTTTCCGGTGTTTGAATCAGGTCTGGTAATCCTTAAAGTAGCTCCGTTTTGACTATGAATTTCATCACCATCAAAATTAATCTTTGTTCCGGATGAGGAGCCTCCTCCATGCACGGTATCAATAAGAATATCTTCAAAAGCGATAGTTCGTTTATATACCGAACTGTCAAGCTGAACCTCGTTTCCCGGAATAACCTTCGGCAATTTGCCGATTTTTACATTGGAAATTGTAATAACAGGGGTTTTGCATGCAGCCAGTCTCAACATAACATCTGCCTTATCCAAATTAAACAATGAGTCTGTCTTAAATACATCATCAATGTATATACGTGCATACCCACTATTCTCCGCTAGTTCTATTGTCGATATTTCTACTCGTATTTTATGATCTTTTCCGGATTCCAACCCACTGTTTGCATAGCATAATGTATATATATCTTTTGAATCACATCCGAGCCATGCATATGTTCTTGTTGGTGCATTTGTTTTAATTGTAAACTCCGCATATATACCACATTCACTTAAATCAGATAAGCCTGAATTAAAAATAAAATTCACCGCAGAGTTGTCTCTGTTTGCAGCATCATTTGCACCATGATATGTCAGCTTTTCGCCGACATATTTATACACAATACCGTTGCCACTGTTATTACTTGCTCTGTTTACTGTAACAGAAGCTCCGTTTTGTGTATGAATTTCATCACCATCAAAATTTATTAATGTGCCGTTTGCATCTGTGCCATAATGCAAAGAATCCAAAATGACGGTTTCATTTGAATTATCGCTGGAACAAATGGCAGACAATGGTGTAACTAAATTAAAAATCATTACAAAAATAAGAAAATACATCCTAATTCTTTTCATAATAGTCCTCCTAATTAATTTGATAATTTACTCAATAATTTCTATCACGCTCGGAGCTTGAATTGTTGTCTGAAGTTTACCGTTAACATTTTTGGCTCTAACTTCAATGTTTCCGTAAGGAGTTGGATATGAACCTTGTACATAATCCAAATTGCCAAGAGATGGACGAACAAGAACTTTTTTAAACCCTGCTTCAAGAGGAGTTATTCCAAGCACATGATTTGACAAAAAAGGAGTCGGACCGCAAGCCCATCCATGACACAAACTGCATCTGAAACCCTTGTAGCAATAATTTCCATAGTCACCATGAATACCCTTTTTATGATTTGGTACTATCTGATCTATGCCTATCGCATCAAAAGAACCTACATAATCAAAAGACTCCCAAAAACTGGTTGCCCCAAGTTCCAACATCCTGCCCCAATACTTTTTCACAATGTCAATCCCTCCGGCAACATCTCCGGATTTCGCCTTGGCTAGAAGTGTGTAGTACCCAAGATATGACGAAATATCCGCTACCGGCTCCCTCGAAAGCACAGTATCATTAACAACCTGTGCATCGCGAAGTTCAGCCAACGACATTAAAGCCGCAATTTGCTTGTTTTCCGAGTTCGGCAACGGCATTTTTCGAATGAAACGCACCATGCTTTCACACTCCGCGCTGACAGCCGATGCCTTTAGAACAATTGCAATCTGACTTGCAGCCTTCAAAGCCATCACCAACACCGCATAAAATCCGCTCTTTGACTCCGGAGTACCATAGGTTTCCCAATCAATAAAATATTTTTGATAATCATTTACATATTCAGGATTGCTTAAATTACAAACAAATGTGTCGGTGCCGTCGCTTTTAATACTATTCACAACAAAGCTTATGAGTGATAATATATAATCTTTCTCTTTAAAAATAAACGACGAATCTCCGGTGTGCATATACCAATCCCGAACAATAATTAACCACCAAAAACTGTAACTCGGAATTCCATTCATCCATTGAAAATGAGGCGTGTAGTTCTTTATTAAGTCAAGACTGTTATCCACAATAGGGTCATAACCAAAAACAGCAGCAATTGCGGAAACCTCAGCATGCATATCACCAATCCAAACAAGACGATCACGCTTAATACCATCCCACAGATAATCTTGCATACAAAGATGTACTGTTCGTGCACCAACATGCCATATTTGATTTAGCAACTCATCAGACGACTCAAAACTACCTTTGTATCTGACATTATATAACTCCGACACAACTCTCATTCCGGCAAATGCAATTTCGGAATCTACAGCCTCCACACGAACAAAGCGAAAGCCGGTTTGTCCTATTCTTACATTACTATAAGGAGAAACCGCAACAACCAAGTCACGAGCCGAGTGGTCGTTTGTAGCATTTTTTTCTCCAATTGATGACATAGCCTCCATTAGAGATTCTCCGAACGTGACACGAATGCGTGAAGATGAATTTGAAAGAGTTTGAACAGTAACCTCAATTCCACCACAAACCTCCTCGCCAAAGTCCAACACTGCATATCCACGAGGGGAAAATGTGCATATTTCCGAATTACCAAGCACCGCCTGCCTCGGGGGATTGCGGAGTAGAATTTCTACTCCGCTTATACCTTCACTTTTTACAATACTTCGGAAAGGAATATATTCGATGGTTTTATTTGTCAATTCACATCACTCCTGGTAAAGTATAATTTGAAACGGTTCAGCTGCATAAGTTCTAACAAGTACCTTGTAACCCTGATTTGAATAGTCAGACAGTTTATCATACGAAAAACCGCCTACTGTTTCCATTTTGTTGTAAACTACCCATGTTTTTTCGTTATTTGTATTGTGCATTTGAATAATAGCTCTGCTTTTAGTGGAAGTAGAAGAATCGAGCAAATCCAAAGAAAAACCTATATTATCTATATCACCCAAAGTTCCATAATAATACGCCAAAGAATCATTGTCGGAACTCGAAACTCTAAGTATATCCTCAGAGCTATAGTCAAATTCTTTAGAATATTCCAACAAATTGTTAAACTTATCTTTCGTATAGATAATAAAGTCGCCAAATCCGAGATCTGTTTGAACCTTTGAATAATTAGAATTGTCTTTTTCAACAAAAAGCGTTGTGTATCCCGAAGTGTAGTTATCACCACCTGCTACAACAATTTTAATTGCCTCATCACCGTCTGCATCAAGAACATGACTTATAGAGTCAATCACACCACCAAGTTGATATCTGGATCCGCCTAATGCACTGCTGGCAGACTGTTTCACAACTATAATATCTGCTCTACCAAGCTTGGAAACATTGTAGGGATTTAAACTACCCAAAGAAATTTTTGTGTCATTTGCCCAAGTTTCCAGTGTTCCAAGGCTATATTTCTTTTCGTCGTCCTCTTGAACAGGATCCACACAGAATATCGTTGTGTTGTCACTAATTGAAAAATGCGGAACAAACACTCCGAAAATCTTGTAATTTACTTCTTCTGATGAAGAAAGCCCATCTATAACATATGGTTTAAGGACGTTTGTGCCATCCTGTTCCGGAACATACAGACTGTCTGCAGAGGTGTTTGCCGGTGCCTCCGGAAATATTATTGAATAAATCTCATCATTATCGTTAAGCAAATATCTTATCAATGTTCCATCAGGCTCTGTAAAATATGACTGAAGTTCTATTCCTTGAATGGAGGTTGATTCATTTACCCGTATCTTTGATGCAATAGCATAAGTTTCGTGTGCACCGTCCTCAGTAAACATTCTTAATTTCAAAGTTTTATCCAATCCGGAAGTCGCTCCCACTCTGTAAACATAGCACAATGAATATGTACTTTCTGGTGTCAGAATAAATGCTTCAATTTTATAATAGTTTGTAAGATAGAAAGAATTCTCACTACCCAGCTGAGAAACCGCAATATATCTGTTGATAAAATAATCGGTGCATTCATATTCTATGCCATCTATAATTA
>JAFQHQ010000124.1 GCA_017397885.1 Clostridia bacterium
ATTCTATCAAAAATTTACTAATTCTGAAATTCTTCAAACCCTAAAGTCTTGAAAACAGCGATTTTTCGAGGCGGAAGCTTTCGGCAATACGAGGTATGACGATAAGCGACAACGAAGAAAAAACCTGTCTTTCATGGCTTTAGGGCGAGTTCGGATAGTCCTCCGACGGCTAACAACTCAAAGGGACCGTAAATTAATTCAGCAAATTAATTTACGGTCCCTTTTGTTTGAGAAATATTAATGATGGAAAAGTCTCATACCGGTGAATGAGCAAACCATGTCGTTTGCATCACAGCAGTCGATAACAGCATCATCACGAATCGAACCACCGGGTTCCGCAATATATTTTACACCGCTTTTGAGCGCGCGTTTAATGTTGTCATCAAATGGGAAGAACGCATCAGATGCAAGCGAAACACCGTCAATTGAAGCAAGATATGTTTCAATCTCCTCATCCGTAAGAGGTGCAGGCTGTGATTCAAAGTATTTCTGCCAGTTACCGTCTGCACAAACATCTTCTTCATTTCTGTTGATGTAACCGTCAATAACATTGTCTCTTTCGGGACGACCGAGGCTTGCTTTAAAAGGAAGATTCAGCACCTTTTCATGCTGACGCAAAAACCATGTGTCTGCTTTGGAACCTGCAAGTCTTGTGCAATGAATACGTGATTGCTGACCTGCACCAACGCCGATAGCCTGTCCGTCAACTGCATAACAAACAGAGTTTGATTGGGTATATTTGAGTGTGATAAGAGCAATAATCAAATCACGAACAGCAGTTTCGGGAAGATTTTTGTTTTTGGTAACAATATTTGACAAAAGCTCTTCATTAATTTCAAAATTGTTTCTGCCCTGTTCGAATGTGATTCCAAAAACCTGCTTGTGTTCAACGGGAGCAGGAACATAATCGGGGTCGATTTTTACAATGTTGTAATTACCTTTTCTCTTTTGTTTAAGAATTTCAAGTGCTTCGTCGGTATATCCGGGAGCAATAACACCGTCTGAAACTTCCCTTTTTATCATTTTAGCGGTTGTTGCGTCGCAAATGTCGGAAAGTGCAACCCAGTCACCAAAAGAACACATTCTGTCGGTTCCTCTTGCTCTTGCATAGGCACAAGCAAGCGGAGAATCATCAAGACCTTCAATGTCATCAACAAAACATGCTTTTTTCAAATTATCCGAAAGTTTAATGCCAACTGCAGCAGATGTGGGGCTAACATGTTTGAAAGATGTAACAGCGGGGAGTCCAAGAGCTTCTTTAAGTTCTTTAACAAGCTGCCAACTGTTGAATGCATCGAGAAAATTAATATATCCGGGTCTGCCGGAGAGGATTTCAATTGGAAGCTCGGAGCCGTCTGCCATAAATATTTTAGCAGGTTTCTGATTGGGGTTACATCCGTATTTAAGTTCAAATTCTTTCATGTTTATTCTCCTTGAATTATTTATTTTTATTAATCATTCTTTCATCGATTTCTCCTGTTTCAAGATCTGTATAACGAACATAAAGAGAAATTTTATTGTCTTCATCAAGTGCATTCCAGAGTTTGTCGGTAAATTCATCAATACAATTTCCCACCTCAACTCTTTCGGGTTCACCGCAGAATGTTGGAATGGGATTTCCGTCACAAATGTAAGTGTGAATAAAATGACCGAGACCGGGAAGTGAAGGATAACTGAATGTGTAACGATTGCACGCCGAGCCATTTGCATCGGCACTTTTTAAAATGCTCATTTCATATGTGAAATCCGCATTATCAAATGTGAGCATAGCACTAATGCGTGGTGTGAGATTTGGAGCATCGGGTTCAAACTCTCTTTTTGTGAGTGCACCGGAAAAGCTTTCTCCGTTTTTGATTCCTTCATAAATTGTGTCGGTCTGATCACCGTTTGTAACAATGAGTTTATTCTCAAACTCTCTTATTGCCGCGTAAATAATCAAACTTGGATCTTCAACCTTTGATGCATCAAAAGGTTCTGTGAAAATGTTGCCGTCTCGCTTTGTGAAAACACGGTTACGGCTGTTGGCGCTTCTGCCCATGATAAAATATGCCGAGCAGGCTTTTTTGCCGTCTTCGGTTTTTCCGACAACAATACCTCTGCCAACATAGGAATTTCCTTTAATGAGTTCATCAATTTTGTTAATTTCGTAGATATTCATTCTTTTTCTCCTTTTATGATATTAAAAAGGCACACATACCCCTTTTTGTGGAGATGTGTGCCCAGACGGTCGGCTGATAAATAAATTATCTCATTTCTTTGCTCCTCTGTGGTGCTCCACATATGATTAACATATTTCCGTCAGTTACAAAGAATTCTAAATTAAATATATCATATTTCAAAAACAATGTCAAACAAATTATGCATCAATTGTTGAAATTGTAAGAGTTGTTTCTTCAAGTACATCAAGCAAAACTTTTACGGTGTCCAATGCAGTGAAAATTGTGACATTGTTTTCAATTGCATAACTTCTTATCATGTAACCGTCGCTCGCCTGACCGACACTTCCTTCATCACGGGTATTAATTACATAGGCAATATGTCCCATTCTGAGTCTTTCGTGAATTTCGTCACTATCCTCGCTGATCTTGTTGAGAACATGAGTACGGATACCGTTTTTCTTGAGAAATTCTGCCGTGCCGATGGTTGCTTCAATGTTAAAGCCGAGATTATAGAAGCGTCTGATAAGCGGAAGAGCTTCTTCTTTGTCTTTGTCGGCAATTGTTGCAAAAACAGTACCATAGTTCTGAAGATGCATTCCCGATGCCTGAAGTGCCTTGTAGAGAGCGCGATTTAGTTTATCATCATAACCAATCGCTTCACCTGTTGATTTCATTTCGGGTGAAAGATAAGCATCTAAGCCTCTGATTTTGTTGAAAGAGAATACCGGAACTTTTACATACCAACGATTTTTCTCTTTGGGATATATTTCAAATATACCCTGCTCTTTGAGTGATTTGCCCATAATAACTTCAGTTGCAATATCGGCAAGACTGTAGCCTGTTGATTTTGAAAGGAACGGAACGGTTCTTGAAGAACGTGGGTTAACTTCAATAATAAACACATTTTCGTTTTCATCAACAATAAACTGAATGTTATAAAGACCGACAATACCGATTCCAAGACCAAGCTTTTTAGCATATTCAAGAATAATACCTTTAACTTTATCCGAAATACTGAATGTGGGATATACACTTATAGAGTCGCCGGAGTGAATACCTGTTCTTTCGACAAGTTCCATGATACCGGGAACAAATACATCTTTACCGTCACAAATGGCATCAATCTCGACTTCTTTACCCCTGATATATTTATCAACAAGAACAGGCTTGTCCTCATCAATTTCAACGGCAGTTTTGAGATAATGACGAAGCTGGTCTTCGTTGGCAACAATCTGCATTGCTCTTCCGCCAAGAACAAAGCTCGGACGAACAAGAACGGGATAGCCGATTTCTTTTGCAGCTTCAATGCCGTCCTCTATTTTTGTAACTGCTCTACCCTTTGGCTGGGGAATGTTGAGTTTATCAAGAATCTTTTCGAAACTATCTCTGTTTTCAGCTCGTTCAATGGCTTCACAATCTGTACCTATTATTTTCACACCACGTTCCATGAGTGGCTGAGCAAGATTGATTGCTGTCTGACCACCGAGGGAAGCTATAACACCAATCGGTTTTTCAAACTCAATTATGTTCATAACATCTTCGGGTGTAAGAGGTTCAAAATAGAGCTTGTCCGCTGTAGTGTAATCAGTTGAAACGGTTTCGGGATTGTTATTAATGATAATAGCCTCATAGCCTGATTTTTTGATTGTTGTAACAGCATGAACTGTTGAATAGTCAAATTCAACGCCTTGTCCGATACGAATAGGTCCTGCACCGAGAACAACAATTTTCTTTTTGTCCGAAAGAATTGAGGCATTTTCATCGGAATATGAAGAATAGAAATAAGGAATGTATGCATTTGTATGGCAAGTATCAACCATTTTGTACACCGGGAAAATGTTGTTTGCCTTACGAAGATTAAACACATCAATCTCTTTCATATTCCAGAGTTTTGCAATGAACTGATCACCAAAGCCCATTTTCTTTGCTGATTTCATAATATCGAGATTGCCAACGTTGTTTCTGACAGCTTCCTCCATATCAATAATTCTTTTGATTGATTCAAGGAAATACGGTGTAATCTTTGTTACATCATGAAGTTTTTCAATTGTTGCGCCTCTGCGAAGAAGCTCTGCAACAGCAAAAATATTATCATCTTTAAATTCTTCAAGATAAGCATAAAGCTCATCAGTTGTTTTTGAATCAAATTTAGGAAGATGGAAATGGCAAGCTCCTGTTTCCAATGAACGAACAGATTTAAGCAAACATTCTTCAAGATTTGAACCAATGCCCATAACTTCACCTGTGGCTTTCATCTGAGTGCCAAGGGTGTTTGGAGCAGTTGCAAATTTGTCGAACGGGAAACGTGGAAGTTTTGCAACAATATAGTCAAGACCGGGTTCGAAAGCAGCCGTTGTGTTTGCAATCGCAATATCTTCAAGAGCCATGCCGACAGCAATTTTTGCGGTTACTCTTGCAATCGGATATCCGCTCGCTTTTGAAGCAAGTGCGGAAGAACGGGATACTCTGGGGTTAACTTCAATGAGGTAATATTCACTTGAATGAGGATTGAGCGCAAACTGAACATTGCATCCGCCTTCAATTTTCAGTTCACGAATAATTTTAATGGCGCTGTCGTTGAGCATCTTAAGATCGTGATCGTTAAGTGTGAGGATTGGAGCAACAACAAGTGAGTCACCTGTGTGAACTCCAACGGGATCAATGTTTTCCATGCCACAAATTGTGATGGCATGGTCGTTTGAATCACGCATAACCTCGAACTCAATTTCTTTGTAGCCTTTTACACTCTTCTCAATGAGAACCTGATGAACCGGCGAAAGTTTGAAAGCGTTGAGACCGATTTCAACAAGCTCTTCTTCGTTATAGGCAAAACCGCCACCTGTTCCTCCGAGCGTGAAAGCAGGACGAAGAACAACCGGATAACCGATGCGTGAAGCAGCTTCTTTTGCTTCTTCGAGAGAATATGTTATTTCAGAAGGTATTGTGGGTTCACCAATGGACTGACAAAGTTCTTTAAATTTTTCACGGTCTTCAGCTCGTTCAATGCTGACACTGCTTGTACCGAGAAGTTCTACACCGCATTCTTTGAGAATTCCTTTTTTCTCAAGTTGCATTGCCAAGTTGAGACCGGTTTGTCCGCCAATTCCCGGAACAATGGCATCGGGACGTTCATAGCGAAGAATCTTTGCAATATATTCAAGCGTGAGAGGCTCCATATAAACCTTGTCAGCAATAGTTGTATCAGTCATAATTGTGGCAGGATTGGAGTTGCAAAGAACAACTTCATAACCTTCCTCTTTGAGTGCAAGACATGCCTGTGTTCCCGCATAGTCAAATTCGGCTGCCTGACCGATAACAATCGGACCGGAGCCTATTATCAGAATTTTTTTAATATCAGTTCTTTTTGCCATTGTGTTAACCTCCTGAATTAATTAAATGTAATATGTGAAATTTGCCATGTAAAAATATATAAAAAATTTTTTCAAAAAAAATCCCGAGAAATCAAATGTTAAAAAACACTGATACAATCGGGATAATAATTTTTATTGTTAATTGGCGGTAATGAAACAACTTGAAAAACAAGAATAGAATCAGCAGTTGAAAAATCGGAAATACTTTTTTGAGTTATTCCTTTGCATGCTGTCATTTTGTTTTTCTCCTTCCGTCAATTTGAAAATATGTTCTACAAATATTTATCTTATAAAGAATAACATATTTTATTAATTTTGTCAACAAAAACATTACGTTTTTTTGACGAAAAACCTCAACTTCAATTGAAGTTTTTCGTCAAAATTTTCAAACATCAATACTTTCGTCAACATCAAATAAATATAATATCTTTCTGCGAACTTTTTTACCGAGAGCTTTTTCGAGAGCCTTGGCATAATAATCAAGCTGAGAATGATATCTCTCGGCAATAAGCGAAGAGTCACCGTCTATAACCTTGTCAGTTTTATAATCAACAATTACAATTTCTTCGTCTTTTGTTTCGAAAAAGGCATCAATTGTTCCCTGAACAATGATTTTTTCATCAGACTTAAAATCAAAAAGTTCTTCTGCATCAGCAAGATATTTAAATGAAAACTCTCTTTTCAAAGTATCTGCATTTTCACACATAAGTTTTCCCGTATCGGAATGAAAAAAAGTCAAAAACTTTTTTGCATCAAGAAAACTTCTTTCATCAGATGAAAGAATACCATCATTCATCATCTTATCAAATTCATCTAATACAGACTGCAGAGTGTGTGAAGCATCAAATTTAATATGTTCCATAATCAGATGAACCAGACTTCCCAAGGATGCGCCTGTAATTTTTTTTCTGAAACCAAATTCTTTCGGAGTAACCAAAGTTACATCTTCAAAAGGATTGTAAACAGCTTCATTTTCCATTGTCATCTTTTTAAGTTCGGTAACAGTCATGTTTGAAGGAAGCAAAAAAGCATCACGATGGGGATATTTATAATCAAGACTGTCTTTGATAACTTCAAAACCCGAGCTTTTATTGTCAAACATTGTCTGCCAATCAACAGGTATGCTTTTACTGTCAGACATAAATATATCCTGAATGTTTATATGCGAAACATTAATATTACAACCATCCGAATTCAAGTTGTTCTGTTTTTTGTAAAGAGCCTTGTATCCATCCATACGTGCAACTCCCAAAAGCACAGTGGTAATAAAATTCGGAGAAGAGAAAACGTAATACGGTTTTATTGCACCGATATGTCCGAAAGCAGTGTCTTCAATATCATATATTGTATCGTAAGCTTTATCAAGACATGCTGTAAGAACAAGTTTTTCGGTTGCTCGGGTTAGTGCAACATACAAAACTCTAAGCTCTTCGGATGCAGCCTCATATGCCAGTTTCATTTTAATCGCAAGCTTGTTTAAGGATTTAAACGATGATGAACTCTCGCGGTAAACACAATCAACACCTATGCCGTAGGATGTATGCATAACAAATTTCTGAGTAAGATCTTTTTTGTTAAACCGTCTTCCGAGAGCAGACACAAATACAATCGGAAATTCAAGACCTTTGGATTTGTGGATACTCATGATTCTGACCACATTATCATTTTCACTGAGTACCTTTGCACCGTCTATATCTCCTTTTTCTTTGAAACTGTCAATATATTTGACAAAGCTGTATATTCCGCGAAAATTATTTTTTTCGAATTCTTTGGCTTTTTTCAGTAAAAACCTGACATTTGTTTTTTTGACTTTGCTGTCGGGAAAAATTGAAAGATAAGTATAAAAGTTCATGTCGGCAATCATATAGCACATAAACTCTGCAGTATCCATATATCTTGATTTCAAGTAATATTTTTCCAAAGTCTGTAAAAAGCCGCGAATTTTAATTGCAATATCATCATCTTTTGAAGCCGCATAATTTTTTATACAATTATAAAACGAGACATCACGAAAAGACATCCTTATTTTTAAAAGCATGTTTTCATTAAACCCAAAAAGCGGACTTCGCATCACCGAGACAAGAGAAATATCATCATCGGGATTATCAACTATCTTTAAAAAAGAAAGAATAAGTTTAATTTCTTCGCTTTCAAAATAGCCGCTTCCTCTGTCACTGTATACAGGTATGCCCATGTCTGAAAATACTTTTTCAAAAACAGGTGCGGGAACCTTTGTGCTCCTGAGCAAAACCACAATATCACCATAGTTTGCAGGTCTGGTAATTTTGTTCTTCTGATCATACAAAAGATATCCGCCATCAACATAATTTTTTATCTTTTTGGCAACATGAACAGCCTCCGCCTCAAGAGACGAAAGTTTTTTGTAATCATGAGGTTCAGCAGAAGAATCAAAACCGTTATTATTATCAATAATATCGATATCAATAAAATCAGTATCGGGATTAACATCACAAAAACCGCTTCCGTAATTGAGATATTCAATAGCGGTATAATCAAGCTCACCGCATTCGGTACTCATTATCTGCGAAAAAAGTGAATTTACAAATTTCAAAATACCCTTTCTGCTTCTGAAATTTGAATTTAAAAGTATTTTATTATACAGTTCGGGATAAGAACCGTCATACAGTTTATATTCATCACACTTATTTTTAAAGAGCAAAGGATTTGAATCTCTGAATCGGTATATGCTTTGTTTCATATCTCCGACACAAAAGACATTAGGTTTTCCTCTCAGTTCACCGGAAATATATTTGAATATTGTATTTTGAATATTGTTGCAATCTTGATATTCATCCACATATATTTCTTCAAATCCTTCAGAAACAGTCTTTGCAATATCGGAAGGCGTACCGTCGGGATTAGACAGTATTCTTAGTGCCATGTGTTCAAAATCGCTGAAATCAATTATGTTATTTTCTTTTTTCTTTTCTTCAAAACTCCGTGAAAATTCTTTTGTAAGCTCTGAAAGCTTTATTATATGAGGTAAAACTTTTTTGTTATCGGCTTTAATCTCATCAGAGCTATACAAAAAATACTTTTCCATAATATCTTTTGTGATAAGTTTTTTGGCAGAGTCTCTTTTCTCTTTGCAAAGATTTCTAATTGAAGCATTACCTTTTGCTTCACGCCAATTAGCAAATTCAAAATTTGTAAGTCCCGCAAAAATTTCATCATAATTTTCATTAGACATTATTTTTTTGAACTCGTCATGTTCTTTTTGGAGAAAATTCTTCAAAATTATGCAATCCGAATTATCGGCACAAAGATTAATGGCGCTTTCATATTCGAGAAGAGCTACCTCGGCAACAGCCCTTGCACATTGCGTGAGAAATATCTGTCCCGGAGCAGAATCAGATGTGTAAGCATCAACAAGAGAATCAAGCCACTTAAAAGGGTTTGGCATTGTTCGAGAAAAATCATACAATGAAATCACAGCTTCTCTTAATGCCAAATCACTTTTTTCAGTATAATCTGTTAATAGATACTTAAATTCTTCATCATCATTTTCGTAATACTTTGAAAACAGCTCCTGACACGTATTGACTTTAATCATTTCAACCTCGGCTTCATCTGCAATTTTGACTGCAGGATCTATTCCGAGAACATAAAAATATTTTTTGATAATATCGAGACAAAAGCTGTGAATTGTGGATATGTGTGCATAAGGAAGTTTGATAAGCTGATTTGACAGTCGGTCGTTTTCATCGCCGTCGGAAAGTTTTTCAATTATTTTTTTCATAATTCTTTCCTTGATTTCCGATGCTGCTGCAGAGGTATATGTAACAATTAGAATTTTATCAATGTCAACACCGTCATCGGCAGTAAGTCTTTTTATGATTCGTTCTGCCATAACGGCGGTTTTGCCGGAACCTGCCGCCGCAGAAACAATGAGATCGGAAACCGGTAAATCAATTGCATTTTGTTGTTCGTTTGTCCACTTCAATTCATTTACCTCCTATCGCAATATTTTTTCAAAAACGGATTTTGATGAAGAAAAACTTTGTAATTTTCTGAAATCTCCGTTTTTTCCGTCTTCAAAATTACATATGCCGCCATATGGGCAAAAATTGCACGAATTGTTATCTCCGCTTTTACAATATGGGTTAATGTCAATTTCACCTTCAAAAATTGCATTTGCACTTTTTTCCAAAACACTGTTTATATATCCGGTGAGTGCAGAAAACTGTGTTGATGAGAGTTTGTTCCTTGTGCTGAATGAATTTGGAGAAAAAGCATCAATAACTTTGGGATTATCAGAAATAATACCATCCATTTTGGAAAGTGATACCATATCTGCAGATAATTTCTCGTCATCAGGATGTGAATCATATTTATTAAGGGGATCCTGAATTTTAAAATACAACGCTCCGGCGGGGTGAGAATTTTCATTTAAAGTAACCAAAGCATTGAGATATACAATCAACTGAACATCCAGCCCGTAAAATGCATCTGTAAAACTGAAGGTTTTATTACCCGTTTTGTAATCTAATACCCTTATGTATGTTCCGTCTTCATTTGTATATGAATCAGCACGGTCAATTTTTCCTGTTATTTTGACGTTTTTGCCGTTTGAGAGCGGAATCTCAATGCAACCAAGATTATCTTCTCCGAAAATAATTTCATGACCAAGAGGCTCAAATTTAGAGCTAAGAATGTGTTCTTTTATGGCAACAAGCGATTTTACAATAGACTTTTTAAGTCTCATAACTGAGAAAACTTCACCTTTGCTAAGCTCACCTGATATATCCGTGAGCTTTTTTACATATTGATTCAAATATTCATCGGCTTTTTCTTCAAAAAATGTATTATCAGCATTTTTCAATGATGAACCCGATTTTTTTAAATCCACAAAAACCTTTTCAATAATTTCATGTATAAGACTGCCAATATCAACACTCTTAACACCAAAAACATCCTTTTCCTTAAGACCAAGCATATATTCAAGAAAGTAGGCATATCTGCAAGTGTTATATTTTTGAATGCGTGATATGGTTGAATAAAAACCGTTGCTGTATAATTTTTGAGTAAGTTCGGAAGAAAGTTTGGTCACATGTGATGTATTATTTATAAAAGAATTTATTTTGCCGATAACATCATCCGAATCGTTTTCGGAAAAATACTGATATATATCTTTCCATGTCTCAGACGAATTATCACCTCTTGAAACCGCCGCAGCACTTGAAGCCAAAATTTCGCATGCACGAGCTCTTGTCAAAGATGAGCAGTCATCAGCATCAACGGAAGATGCATTAACAGAAATTTGAGGAAAGATTTTTTTAACCATATTTATAACAAATGCAGGTCTCAATGAAGAAAAATCAGCATTTGAATAAGAATATGAAATTATGAGTTCTTTTTGCGGATGAGTTAAAACCGTATATTCAAGGAATCGGTCAAAATATGCTTTTTCATCAGAACTGCGTGAAAGTTCAATTCCAAGTGCGGAAAGCGAAAGTTTATCTTCATCTGTTATGGCACCTCCTGTTTGTGTCCCGGCAGGAAACAAGGAATCATTAACACCCAAAACAAACTGATATTCAACATATTCGCTTTTACTTCTTTTTACATCACCTACAATCACTTCATCAAGTGATGTAGGTATGATTCCGGTTTTCTGCTGCCCCAAGGCGGTAGTCAAATATGTTTTATACTGATTCAAATTAACAGTTTTTTCTCCGATGATATATACGAGTGTATCAAATGCATCAATTAGTGTTTTCCACACTCGCTCATACTGCTTTGCAAGATAAAAATCACCATCTGATTTAAAAAGATGAATATAATCGGAAATTTTTTTGTCAAATCCGATTTGAATCAGATAATTATACAGTTCGTTAGTAATATATTTAACGCTGTGGCGTCCTTTAATACAATCATGAAGCTTGGCGAGTGTAAGAATGTGATTATTACGTATACTGTTTAATGCATTTATTTTTTCTGTATCACCGTCGCAGAAAAGAGCAACACTTTTATTCCAACGCTCATCATCTAACCATGTATTCTTTGATGCCTGTGTAGCCAAAATATAGTTTTCAGCTATATATATATCTTCCCTATTTGCATCAACACAACCCGATTTAAGATAATTAACAATCGCTTCAGCATTATAATTACCTGTATAAACATTCAATATGTTAACAACAAAACTAACAATTGAATGATCAAGTACCGGCGCCTTTTCATCTATGAAATACGGAATATCATACAAATCAAAAACAGAACGAATTATAAAACTGTATGATTCAATGTCGGAGCATACTATGCCTATATCTCTGTATCTTACGGAATTTTGGCGCACAAGCTTTACAATCTTTTGTGCTACAGATTCAACCTCAGAATAAGGATTTTCAAACGAATTAATTGAAATTGAATTACATTCACTGTTTAATATCTTAACCGGATTAATGTACAAATATCTTTCAAGATGACAAAGTTCATGATTTGCATAGAAAGAATTCACAAGATGAACAGAGTCTTCGCATTTACATCCTGCTTTTTCACATTCTTCCTTCACAAGTTTTCCTGTTTCGATTGTCGGTTTAAAAAGCATTCGGTATTCACGGTCAACATCACAACAAAGCGTAAGATAAATCTTCTCTGCTTGACAAGATAGTGCAGAAATAATTCTTCTTTCCTGCGGATTAAAGCTTGAAAACTCATCAAACAAAAAAGTCACTCCGCAGTATGGCTTATATTTTTCGAGATTTTCTGCCAATATTGTAAGCAAATCGTCGGAATCGTTAAATTTACCGGAAAGAGCATTTTCATATGCCGAATAAATTGCCGAGAGGTCTTGTAATTTCATAGAAAGCTCAACACTTTCGGATTTGTTGGATGCCGCTCCAACAGCATCGGGCGAAAGAAGATATTTTTTAAATTCACTGATTTCTGACAAACACACTTCAGCAAAACCCGGAGTTTTGGACGCAGATTTATAATACTTAAGTTCAATATCAGAAAGTATTTCGGAAATAATGAGAGTTTGTCCAACTGCAGAAAGTTGCTTTTTATCCGAGGGATAATAATCATTAATTCTTTTTGCAATTCTGTCAAAAGAAAGCACTTCACAAACCCCTTCACGAATTGAACCGAGCTTTGAAAGAACTCTTTTTTCGGCAAGATGAGTAAACTGTTCGGGAACAACAATAATAAGGGGCTTCGATAAATCGTAAAGCTCCTTGGCTTTGTCAAGAATATATTGAGTTTTTCCGCTATGTGCTCTTCCATATATTATTTGAAACGACATTATTCAACTCTCCATAAAAAATACGTATATCAGTTATTCGTGAGTATAATTAAATGATTTGAAAGTGAGGTTAAAATATTGGTTAATAACGAATACTTTCATATACAATCTCACCTATTATTTAATTCTTGAAAGTTCATAGTGCTCACCATCAGAAATGGGTGTTTCACTCACTCCGGTCATTGATTCTTTGCCATTTTTGGACAATGACCAATAGTGCTTATCAATCTCATAATCTGCAACAATGCCATTTGCCGATTTAATGTAAAGCCCATACGGTCCGTCCTCGCCTTCGACAAGTTTATGTTCGAGAAGTGCATCGCCGAGATTTTCTTTATCTGTTTTAATCGTAAAGGTAACACTGAGTCCGTCTGCCACAACATCCACCAAAACTGTTTTTTCTCCGTCACCAAAAGTTGTATCTTCAGTGTAGATGGCATCTTTCCAGATTTCGGAATCTAAGATTTTAATGTCTTCGACTGAACTGTTCGCACTTTTGTCTTCAATACCGGGATTATCTTTGCTGTCATTCTGATATAAAAATGCAAAAACCAAGACAGATGCAACAATCACTGCAGCAATTAAATATATCCATTTTTTCTTTGTTGCCGAATTGTTTGAATTACTCATAATTAAAAAATCTCCTTTGTAAAAAATTATTATTTGTCATTTAATTACATTGTTTTAAATTATATCACAAATAATCAATACTTTCAACATAATTTATTTAATTTATAATCAATTGTTCAATTCACATCAAACAGAACAACAAATGTAAATCAAGGTGAATAAAACAAAGATTTTTAGGTAAAATATTATAAGATATTACCCAAAACTAATTATTGACAAACGCAGTTGTATTTGATATAATCATTCATGGAGACTCGGCTTTTGTGGAAAGTCTGATAGGGAGAATGCGTCGTGGACTGGAAGCGCATTTGAGATGAGTAGTAAGTTTGGGAACACTCCATGATTTTTAAAACTTAAATATTTTAAAAGAGGACACTTTTGTGTCAATGCGGGTGGCACCGCGGGTTAAACTTTTGTTTACTCGTCCCGGGAATATGAAAATATTCCCGGGACTTTTATTTTGTATTTTAAACCAGGAGGTATGTATCATGTATAGAACACTAATGTGCAACGATATCCGTGATGAACACATCGGCAAAACCATTGAGCTTGCAGGATGGGTTGATGTTGTTCGTGACCACGGCGGCGTTATCTTTATTGATCTTCGTGACTACACCGGAGTTACTCAGGTTGTTGTTCACAACGAAGCTCTCCTTAAAGATGTTAACCGTGAAACTGTTGTAACAGTCAGCGGTATTGTTGAAAAAAGAGATGAAGAAACAGTAAACGAAAAAATTGACACCGGTAAAGTGGAGCTTGTGGCAGACAGCCTTAAAATTCTGGGTAAAAGCCGTAACATGCTCCCCTTTGAAGTGCGTGCTTCAAGACAAAGCAAAGACGAACTCCGTCTCAAATATCGCTATCTTGACCTTCGTAACCCCAAAAATCACGATAACCTTGTCAAACGTTCAAAAATTATCCGTCATTTGAGAAACAAGATGGAAGACAAGGGATTTTTGGATATGCAGACACCTATTCTTACTGCATCATCCCCCGAAGGTGCGAGAGACTTCCTCGTACCCAGCCGTAAACATCCGGGTAAATTCTATGCACTTCCTCAGGCGCCTCAGCAGTTTAAACAGCTTCTTATGGTGTCGGGGTTTGACAGATATTTCCAGGTTGCTCCCTGTTTCCGTGATGAAGATGCCCGTGCTGACCGTTCACCCGGCGAATTTTATCAGCTTGATTTTGAAATGGCATTTGCAACTCAGGAAGAGGTTCTTGATGTGTGTGAAGATTTAATCTATGACACATTCAAAACCTTCTCTGACAAAAAAATCTCTCCAAAGCCTTTCCGCAGAATCACCTATGCAGACTCAATGATGTATTACGGTACGGATAAACCCGATCTGCGTAATCCCCTCATCATTTGTGATCTTACAGACTTTTTTGCAGATGTTGATTTCCCTGCCTTCAAAGGCAAACCCGTTCGCGGTATTGTTGCAAACTGCGTGGGTAAATCGAAGAAATTCTTTGAAGATTCTCTGAAATTTGCTACATCTCCCGAAGTTGGTCTCGGAGGTCTCGGATATATCACATTAAAAGACGGAATTTTCGCAGGACCAATAGCAAAATTCCTTTCCGATGCAAAAAAAGAAGAAATCATCTCCATAACAGGAGTTAAAGAAGGCGAAACACTCTTCTTCATTTGTGATGACAAGAAAAACGACACCGAAAAGAAAGCAGGCCACATAAGAACATGGCTTGCAAAAAAAGAACAGCTTGACCTCATCAACGAGGACTCTTTTGAATTCTGCTTTGTTGTTGATTTCCCCATGTATGAAATTGACGAAGAAACCGGCGAAACATTCTTTACTCACAACCCGTTCTCAATGCCTCAGGGCGGTATGGAAGCACTCCTTACAAAAGACCCCACAGAGGTTCTTGCTTATCAGTATGACCTTGTTGGTAACGGTATTGAGCTTGCATCGGGTGCTGTTCGTAACCACGACATTGACATAATGAAAAAAGCATTCGAAATTGCAGGTTATCCCGAATCCGAACTCAAAAAGAGATTCAATGCACTCTACACCGCATTCCAGTATGGTGCTCCCCCTCACGCCGGCATGGCACCGGGTATTGACCGTATGGTTATGCTTCTTACCGATGAAGAAAAGATTCTGGACGTTATTGCATTCCCGTTAAACGGAAACGCGCAGGATCTGCTCCTTGGTGCACCGAGCGAAGTTACAAATCAGCAGCTTGAAGATGTTCATCTTCTCGGAAGCGGAAGTGCTCTTGCTCAGAGAAGTGCATCAGTCGGCGGTTCAAAACAGGTTTCTACCAAACGTTCGACATTTTCAAATGCTCAGCAACTTAACCAGATTGCACTCACGGAAGATGAAGAAAACGAAGTTCAGAAAATCTTTGGCAAAATGAATAAATGTGAAAAGATTTTGAAAAACATCAACACCGAAGATGTTGATCCCATGGTTCACGTTATGCCAATGACAAATGTACTTCGTGAAGATGTGCGCAGTCAGCCGTTTACAAGAGAGAGTCTTCTTGAAGGTGCGCCCGACAGAAGTGAAGACAGCTGGCAAGTACCAAAAGTAGTAAAGTGAGGTGTGGAAAATGAAATATTATGCTTATAAATGCGACGGAAACATCGCAGTTGACGATACTATACTTGTAAAAGACATCCCTGCAACAGCAGGTTCAAAAATCCTCGACGGATTCAAACCTCTTTTCAGCGCAGAAGCCGTTGTAAGACTTGAAAACAAAGGATATAAAATTGCAGGAAAAACAAATGTAGGTGAATTTGGGTTAGACCTTGTGGGCGAATTTTCACACTATGGTGAAAATGACGAAGAGCTTAAAGGTGCCGCCGCTGAGCTTGTTAAATCAGGTGAAGTAAAAGCCGCTCTCGGTGTTGATATGAACGGTTCCACAAGAAGAGCCGCAGCAATTTCCGGTGTTGATTTTTTGAAACCAACCTACGGAACTGTTTCCCGTTACGGCGTTATCTCTTGTGCGGCATCAGGTGAACAGCTTGGTGTGTATGCAGACAGAGCGGAAGGCATCAAAGAAATCATGGATGTTATTGCCGGTCACGACGACAAAGACGGCACAAGCCTCAGAAACGACAAATATGACTACACATTAAGCGGTGTAAAAGGAAAAAAAGTATGCCTTGTAAAAGAGCTTTTTGAAAAAGCAGACGCAACTGTTCAGGAAAACATCAACAAAGCCATTGATGCCCTCAAAGTAAACGGTGCTGTGGTTGAAGAAGTTTCGCTTGATATTTTTGACACTGCAAATGTTGCATGGCAGATTCTTATGACAGCGGAAACCTGCAACAACGTTTCCCGATATGACGGCGTTAAATTCGGTTACCGCGCATCGGAATACAAAAACATTGACGAGCTTTATGTAAATTCAAGAACAGAAGGCTTCAACTTCCTTACAAAGGCAGTTATCCTCTACGGTTCAGATGTACTTTCAAAGAACAGATATAAAGATTGTTATGACAAATCTCTTAAAGTTCGCCGTGTAATCGCAGATAAATTTGCTGACATTATGAAAAACTACGATGCAATTCTCACTCCTGCATGCTCCAAATATTCATACAAAGCATATGACATCAAAGAAGCATTCGGAAAAGTATTTGAGGAAAGCGTATTCACAGCAATTGCAAACCTTATAGGAACACCTGCACTTGTTACTTCAGGCGTTCAACTCCTTGGCAAACACTTTGACGAAAGCACACTTCTCGGTCTTGGTGCCGTGATTGAAAGGAAGGGTGAATAATATGAACTATGAAGTAGTTATTGGTCTTGAAACCCATGTGGAACTCGACACCAAATCAAAAATATTCTGTTCTTGCGGCGGTCACTCTGCGGCTAACGAACCCAACGACTGTGTATGCCCTGCATGCAGTGGTATGCCCGGTATGCTTCCTGTTATGAACAAGAAAGTTGTTGAGCTTGCAGTTACGGCAGGTCTTATGCTCAACTGTGAAATCAGCAGATATACAACTTTCGACAAAAAGAACTATTTTTATCCAGACCTTCCCTGTGCCTATCAGATTACACAGCTTAACCACCCCATTTGTACAAACGGATGTGTAACCGTTAAAACAACCCAAGGCAGCCGTGATATCAGAATAAAACAAATTCACATGGAAGAAGATGCAGGCAAGCTTGTTCACAGCGGCAAAGTGTCGTATGTTGATTTTAACCGTACAAGTGTTCCTCTTATTGAAATTGTAACTCAGCCCGATTTCAGAAGTGCTGAAGAAGTTATTACCTATCTTACAAAGCTTAAGTCGATGTTCCGTTCAGGCGGCATTTCGGAATGTGAAGAAGGTGCAATGCGTTGTGACGTAAACATTTCTGTCCGTCCCGAAGGCAGTGAGGAATTTGGTGTACGTACCGAAATCAAAAATATGAGTTCCTTCGAATCAATTGCAAAGGCTATCAAATATGAATCACAAAGACATATAGATGCTATTGAGTTTGAAACAGAAGAACTTGTTCAGGAAACAAGAAGATATGACGATCTTACCGGGAAAACTTCTGCAATGCGTAACAAGGAAACAGAAGCTGACTACCGTTATTTCCCCGATGCAAACCTTATGCCGATTATAATTGACGATGAATGGCTTGAAGAAATTAAAGCTAACAAGCCCGCAGAAGTTGATGAAAAAGCAGAGGATTATCGCTTGGCAGGAATTTCGGAAGAAGAAATTGAAATGCTCATTTCAAACAATAAAATCGCAAAGCTTCTTGATGATATCGTTGCCAAAGGTTGCAACGCAAAAGAAGGTGCGGCATGGATATTAACCGACTGTGCCGGAATCTTGCGTAAGATGGGCAAAACTCTCAACGACCTTACAATAACCGCCGATGATCTTTTTGCAATTACAAACATGGTCGAAAAAGGCGACGTCAACAGAAGTGCAGGCAGAAAGATTCTTATTGCAGTTATTGAAGACGGAGCAGACCCCATTGCTTTCTGCAAAGAAAACGGTCTTGACAAGAAATTTGACGAAAGTGCAATTGCGGCAGTTATCGATCAGGCAATTGCAAGCAATCCTCAAGCAGTTGAAGATTTCAAAAGCGGTAAAACAAAAGCTCTTCAGGCACTTTTCGGTTTCTGTATGAAACAGCTTAAGGGTGCAGGTGATCCTGCAGTTATTAAGACTATGCTTGAAGAAAAACTGAAATAATTAAAATTCAAATTTATAGCCGAAAGATTTGTCTATCTTTCGGCTATATTTTAGTAAAACAAAATATTATGTTTAAATTTGAGTTTGTCGAACTGTTTGAAAATCAAATTATGCTAATGCGTTGTAGGGGACGGCGTCCTCGACGTCCCTTTAGTTCAAATTAAATCTTCAATACACAATGACACTGTTTTCAACGTTTCAGCATTATTTAAGATTTGTTCTCTACGTAATTGACACGGGACGTCGAGGACGCCCTCCCCTACGAACTTCTTGCGTTAAACACCCCGACAAACCCCAATTTTCCTAAGTGATGATACAATGAAAAAAATTCTTTTTATTCCCGTTGGAGGAACAATTTGCACTGCTCTAAATGATAATGGACATCTGTCAATCAATTCGAACGCCGGAAATTTACTAATACATTATTTCGAAACATCCGGTTCTTTTTATGCAGGCAAAGTTAATATTGATATTAAAGACAATCTGAATATCTTAAGCGAAAACATGACTGTTGAATGTTGGAATAAAATTATAAAAGCATATTTAACCTATACCGATACCAACAATTACGATGGTATAATTTTTGCTCACGGAACGGATACTCTGGCATATTCTGCATCATTGTTTTCAATGCTTCTTTCGGGCATTAACATTCCGGTGTTTTTTGTTTCGGCAAATGCCAGACCCGACAAAGATGGTTCAAATGCAAACATAAATTTCAAATGTGCTGTAGAATGTATTTGCAACAACACCGAACCAAATGTATATATTGCATATCAAAACCCATCTGACAAAAAAATGTATATTCATCTTGCGTCAAGACTCGAACAATGTAAAAACTACAGCGAAGATTTTTTCAGCTTTGGCATGACCGATATTACCGAAAGAGAATATAACCCTACGGGATTTTCATTCAATAATGACAAAAAACCATGTCAAATTGAAAATAACCCACCGCTGATTTCCTCATTCAACAATAAACAATTGAAACAATGTGTTTTGATGATAGAGCCTTATGTCGGAATTGATTATAACACTTACAATTACGAAATGTTTGATGCAATTTTGCACACAAGTTATCATTCAAATACAGTGTGTACAAATGCGGATTTTTCCAACTCGGTTATTCATATGCTTAATAAATGTAATAACTCAAAATCAAAACCCGATGTATATTTTTCACCAATGAAATTTGACGGTGAAATTTATGATTCCCTTGATATCCTCGAATCAAATAATATAACAGCATTATATGGCTTAACAAAAGAAACTGCATATGCAAAACTTTTAATCGCATATTCTCTTTTTAATTCAAAAAATGAAATTATAACCTTTTTAGAAACAGAATTAAATCATGAATATATATTATAGCATTATTTTCTTTTATTAAAATCTGCTTTAAAGGGAGCTGACCGGTTATATCTTCACGGTCTGCTCCTTTTCTCGTTTTTTAACCGTTTTTGAAATTGTAGAGTACATGCGCTGTGAACCAACGGAATCGGCATATAATATAGCCTTAACCACCGACACTAAAGGCGGTTTTAAAATATAAATTTCGCCTCACTCGTCGTTAAAATACTCGGAAATATAACCATATTTCCTGCGTTTTTGCCTTGACTGAGACAAAATTTATTATTTTAAAACTCCAAAGGACCTCAAACG
>JAFQHQ010000125.1 GCA_017397885.1 Clostridia bacterium
ATAAATAGCTACTTTCATGTTCATATCTCCTCCAAGAGATAGAACAAGCCATTTCTATCGTGATCGTACCACAACAGAAACGGCTTGTCATTACCTTTTAGAAAAGTTTACAATTTTGCCTTTCTCGATTTTATTTATCATTTCAATCCACTTTTTCGTGAATTGTGTTTTAGAAGTTGTGTTTTCGCCGCTTTTGAAAACACTTCTGCAAATAGGTTTAGGGTTTTGTATTTTTTCCAATGATTAGCCCCCTTTCAGAAAATGGCTAATACACTATATGAATAGTGGCAAGTCCACTATTACAACATAAGAAATAGGGCTTTAATCAGACGATTGTTAGCTGCAATCTCACGGGAGTTTCACCCCTGCGGCGGTCTGCCGCAGCCCTACCCATTGCCTGCGACGCTCTGAACGCTCGGACTGTGGCTGTAAGGGAGTATCATTATGTATTCTGCGCGTCGTCGCCCACAAGCTGCTAAACTTGTTTTCCGGCGCGGTGTTTCTCGCTCGCTTTTCCTTTCCGGGAAAAGTGTCATGGCGCACCCGCCGCATGGCTCGGCGCAAAAGGAACGTATCTGATTTGCCCTATACTGCGCCGCCGTTATCTTGCGCCGCTTTCTTTGTCAAAGAGCGAAACAAGGATAAAGAGCCGGACAGCGGAAAGGGGGACGCTGCCGGGATTATCTTATTCCTTGAATGAAAGGACAGCCCGCATAAGGCGCGATCTCAAACGGTCGCGTATGTCCTCGTCTATGCCCCAATAAGTATTTCCGCGCTCGTCGCGGAGCTTCCGCATAGACAGGGACGCTATGTAACTTTCGTAATGCTGTACGACAATGTTCATAGCTTCCGGGTCGCCCTTTGTTGCGGCTATGATTACCGGATAAGGTAACAAGCCGCGTTCGTCCTGTTCGGTGTTACCAATCTGTGCAGTCATAGGCGTGTTCCTCCAAATAGCGTTTTAGCAGCTCAAAAGAGCTTGTCCGGCGATAACGTACTGTTGTTCTCGGAATGTTGTTGAGCTTCGCAATTTCTGTTTCGCTCATGTCAAAGAAGTAATACAACAGTACCGCTTCGCGCTTTTCTTCCGGCAAACTGCGTAGGGCTTCGGCAAGCAGCTTTGCGGTTATCTCTTTGCCGCCAACAACGAAGTATTTTTCAGCTTCATCATCAGCAAAATACTGGTCGTAGACAAAAAGCTGTTTTTCTTCTTGTGGCGACAAGTCAGAAAAAGTTACCTCGCGTAATTGCTGCCGCTTTGTGTCCCTGTGGGCGTTCATAGCTTCACGCTTCAACACCTGTTTGCAAAAGCCGTTAAAAGCACAACGGATTTGCCACTGGGTACGAATAGGCTCGTTCATGTTCTCACCTCCTTTCGCTGCCGCGAAAGCGGGTGGTCTGTGAAATGTCCCCTTTCGTAAACCCTCAAAACCACGCAGCTCCAAATAGGCGGAGATTTTGATAACTTTTTCAAAAAAATTTTTCTGAAAATGCAAAATGCGCCTGTCCGCAAAAAGGTGCGGACAAGCGCAAAGGAATTGTGAAAACTATTATGTTGAATTGTCAGTTCGTATTCATAGCCAGAATACCCCGCCGAAGAAGTTACGCTTTTTTTGAGTGCAGACTATTTGGCGGGGTATGATAGCAAAAAATGAACACGGCGATACCTCCAATTACCGCCGTGTTTGCTTGACTGTATAGGGTCGTCGAAAATGGAAAACGGCGGCTCTGAAAACCAAAGCCGCCGCTTCATAGGCGCGTGAAAATGTGTCTGCTGTACGACGGCTTTTTTTCTTTTGCCGTTACACAGCAGAACAGTTTTTTCTATGTTCCTATCATATCATTTTAAGCTGCTAATTTAATCCTCTTTGTTTTTTGGCAAAAAAAGAAGCGGCAAGACTTATTCCTCTATCTTGCTGCTTCATGTTTGTATTCAGCTTTTATTTTGAATATATAATTTTTTGTATCGTTTTTTCTGCCAGAAAATATATTTGCGACAGTTCGGAAATTGTGATACCACTTTCATAAGCCGATCTAATTTGCTGATTGCGTAAAAAAATCAGTTCTTTTGTATCAGTATTACTGCCCCAAGCAATACGATTATTTGGCTTTTTAGGTATGTAAAGTTTAACGCCGTCTATATGTTCTTGTATTTGTTCCACTAACTTCTTAGGTAGAACATCATATATATTTTTATAGCTCATTTGCCCTCCTAGATAAAAAGTCTTAGGATCAGCAAAAGCCATTACAAATATTTTTGAATTTTTAGAGTGCAACAGCTTTTGCTATGCACTCTCTAATAACTCCAGACATATCTCTACCCTCCTTCTTGTAGTATTATCCGCCGATTTATTCAATTAGCGTAGTTTGTTGTAAACAACACCGCAGATAAGCAATAAAATACCTGATACAAACAGCATGTACTGTATGCTAATAATATCCGCTAATGGACCTAAAAAAAGAATAGCAATAGGTAAAGCACTTGTGGATGCTATTTGTATAATTGAAAAAACTCGTCCCAACATATTTGGTTCTGTAATTTCTTGCACATATACGGTTTGTGCAGTAGTGAGTATAGGCATAATGAACCCTGCGATTAAAACAAAGATGAGATACATCTCAAAATGTGTTGAAATACTCATAAATCCAAATGCTATTCCAAATGCGATGAAACAAACTGAAATTACAAATGTTTTATTATTATGATGTTTTTTTAATGCGATATAAACACCGCCGACGAGAGAACCGATAGTCCAAACTATTTCATTTGCAGTCAATAGCCATACTTCATTTCCGAAAGTACGCTCAATCATTAGCGGTGATAATACCATTGCTGGTGTTAATAAGATAAACGCAATAGCATAGAAAATAATTAAGGTTCTTAATTCAGAATGTTTGAATACATATCCTATGCCTGCACGAATATCTGAAATCATTGAGCTTGTATTTGTACTTATATGTTGCCGTTTGACAGTAACCATACTCATTACAGCAATCGCGGTGATTGCTGTCACAACATCAAACATAAAAGTCCAAATAAGTCCAATAGAACCAAGTAAGACACCTCCAACGACAGGGGCAAATAATGAACAAACAGCAGTGGTTGTCTGATTAACACCTAGAATTTTGGTTAAGTATTCTTTAGGTACTATCTGCGGATAAATTGAATTAACAGCAGGGGACTGTATGCCTGCCCCAGTTGAACGGATTGCCAAAACAATCAATAATAGGATTTTATTTTGGAAACCAGTCCAATACGATATTGCTAACCATAAAGTTGCTAATGCTATAAAACCATCTGCCACCATAATCATATATTTACGGTTGAATTTGTCGGCTAATGCGCCACCCCACAAAGAGATTATTATTTGTGGGAGATTACTAAAAATTGTTGCCAACATCATCCAAAAGCCGGATGATGTTTCGAGGGTTATATGCCAAATTGCAGCATAACCAACGATTGACGAGCCAAAGAGAGAGAGATTTTGACTCATTAAAAATAACATTGCAGATATTTTCCAGTTGTTTTTTTCTTTTTTACTCATAATATAAGTCCTCCTGCTTTTTATGTTTTTATTTTAGCGCAATAAAAAACAGGCATATACTCCACATAAGGGCATATACCTGCACAAAAAGCACGAAAGAACAACACCATATAGGCAGACCTATATTGTGAAGAATAACTTACATGTCATTTTTGTATACGCACACAAAAAAAGCCCCACATTGTGGAATGATTACACTGCTTTTAATTGCTTATTTGCGCATACAAATCAACATTCGTAAGCCTCCTTCCAACATAATTTTTATATAGTATATCATGCAAAAGAAGCATAGTCAATGTCAATTAGAAAAAAATGCGAATTATTTAAGCTATATAAGAGAACTGTATAGACGTATCTAAAAAGTAATAGGAACTGTAAAATGTAACAGGGTGAACAAAAATGGCAAAACGACAAGTACCAATTTATGACTTTACAGCTTTCGGGCAAGCCATAAAAGCGGCGCGGACAGAACGGAAAGAAAGTCGCAAGGACGTGAGCGACGCAATGAATATTTCCCCGCGTTACCTTACCAATATTGAGAACAAGGGACAACAGCCAAGTCTGCAAATCTTTTATGAGCTTGTCACCCGTTACAATATATCGGTAGACCAATTCTTTTTCCCCGGCAAGTCCGTTGATAAATCTACCCAACGGCGACAGCTTGATACCCTGCTCGACGGTATCAGCGACAAGGGATTACGGATTGTGACCGCAACGGCAAAGGAAGTTGCAGAAGTCGAACATGAGGACAAATAACCTGTCCGAACACAACTGAATAGGCAGAAATAAGCGTTGCAGCCTTTACGGGATTGCAGCGTTTTTTCTTTTGCAAAACTCCGTCAAATTTGCTTTTCCAAGTGTTGTAGGTAGTAAAGGAAAAACTTTCATAGCAAGCATAGGAAAAGAGTACCCTTTTCCGTATTTTGCCCCGCAAAATGCTTGTTGGGAAGTGTCCCAAACCCTCTATACGGAAAGGAGCGACAGGCGCATGGGTGGCAGGAAAAGAACGGTGCAAGTCAAATTCTATGTGACAGAGGAAGAACGGAATTTGATTGAGGAAAAAATGAAACTCGTACCTACCCGGAACATGGCGGCGTACTTACGGAAAATGGCGATTGACGGGTATATCATTCAAGTAGACCATAGCGACATTAAAGCTATGACAGCAGAGATACAGAAAATCGGTGTCAACGTCAATCAGATTGCAAAGCGGGTCAATGCAACGGGCAGCGTGTATGAACAGGACATTGAGGAAATCAAGGGGGTGCTTGCGGAGATATGGCGGTTACAAAGATTAAGCCTATTAAAAGCACGTTGAGCAAAGCCCTTGACTATATCCAAAACCCGGACAAGACGGACGGGAAAATGCTTGTGTCCTCGTTCGGGTGCAGCTATGAAACGGCAGACATTGAATTTGGATTTACCA